>JAOAHJ010000024.1 GCA_026415295.1 Spirochaetota bacterium
GATTTTTCGGTATATTTAACAACTAATGATGATTCTATTTTATATTATTTTTTTGGTTTATTACAAGAGGATAAAAAACAGATAAAATCTTTAAATATATTAAATGATGATTTTGATGATGTTTTTCTTGAGATAATAAAAACTTAAAAATTAAAAATTAATAAGTAATTAATAAAATATCTAGTAGTTATCAATAAAATAATTTAGTAAAAAATATAAAATATTTTGGAGAAAACAATGGGGATTTTTATATTGTTTAAAGCAGAACTTATGAAATATATACTGGAGTTAAAAAGATATTTTTTTAATTTTATTTTTAATGTGCTTATTATTTCTGCAATTTTTCTTGCATTTTTATTTGGTATAAAATTTGTTACAGCAGGTAATATAGATTATAAAAATCTTGATTCATTTATTATAGGATATATTTTATGGCTTATTATTTTAGATAGTTTTGCAAGTATTTCTTATGCAGTAAGCAATGATATGCAGAGAGGAACTTTTGAACAGTTGTTTTTATGCAAATATGGTATAGAGATAGTTTATTTATTTAACCTTATATTAAATATTGTATATACAATATTTTTATCATTAATAGTTTTGTATTTTTTTATGTTTATCTCTGGAAGATGGATTAAGATTCCATTTTCAAAAATAATATTACCACTATTTTTATCTATTCCATCAGTTTGGGGGCTTGGCTTTATTTTTGCTGGTTTTGCAATAATATATAAAAAAATTAGTTCATTTTTGAATCTTATGCAATTTATTTTAATTATTTTTGTTTCATTGCCAGCTTATCCTTTGAACTTTTTTTCTTTTCTCCCTTTTACTGCAGGAGCATCAACTATTCAAGGAATTATAAATAATAATATGTCATTTAGTGCATTATGGTATCTTTTTTTATTAATAATTAGTGTTTTATATTTTTCAATGGGAATAATTATATTCAAAAAGTTTCTTAAAAAAGGAAGAAAACTAAATTTGTTGGGTCAGTATTAATCTTATACTTATCTTTTATTAATCTCGTATTTAATCTTATAAATATTTTAAAAGAAATAAGAAAATTTTATTTTAAATAATTTTTTTATTTGACTATTTAAATAATTTTATATTATGTTATTTGTTATTTAGAATTAAATGTTTAAAGAGGTAATATATGAAGAAGTTAGAAAATATTAAAATATATTTGAATATCATTGCATCTTTTATAATTATGTTATGTATCGGTAGTGTTTATTCATGGAGTATAATAGCTTCAAAATTAATTAAAGATTATAATTTTTTTACATGGCAGACACAATTAATTTTTAGTATGATAATATGTATTTTCCCTATCACTATGATATTTTCAGGAAAATTAAGTAATAAAATAAAATATAATTATTTTGGTTATATTTCTGCAATCTTATTTTTTGCTGGATATTTTTTAACTGGGATTTCCAAAGGAAGTTTTTTTATAATTTTATTAACTTTTGGAATTATAGTTGGAATAGCTACAGGATTAGGATATTGGGTTTCTTTAACATCCCCGGTTCAATTATTACCAAGCAAAAAAGGTCTTATTACAGGTATAGCAGCTGCAGGATTTGGTCTTGGGTCAGCAATTTTTTCAGAGTTTTCAGAGTTTTTTTTAATACAGAATAATAATATAATGGATTTTTTAAAAACAGTGGGAATTATTTATGGATTAATTATATTAATTTTTTCTATATTAATATTTGATAAGAAAAGATCTGTTAAAGAAAAAATTGATAATAATATAAAAAATGAAAATATAGAAAATAAGACAAGTAAAAGTAATATATTTTATTTTATAAAATCTAATAATTTTATAAAATTATTTATTGGTATTTTTCTTGGAACCTTTGCTGGTTTATTAATAATTGGGAATTTGAAAATAATTGGAGAAAATAATCAAATCTCTGATCACATATTGATATTAGGTATTTCTTTATTTGCAGTTGCAAATTTTACAGGGAGAATCTTTTGGGGAATACTCAGTGATCATGTTGATACAAGCATTTGTATATTTTTAGATTTATTGATACAAGCTGTATCAATATTTTCTCTTAATTATTTAATTTCTTCAGATTATTTATATTTAATAATTGTATTTTTAATTGGTTTTGGTTTTGGAGGAAATTTTGTTCTTTTTGCGAAGGAAACCGCTCAAGTTTTTGGTGTTGATAAACTTGGTTTAATATATCCATATGTTTTTTTAGGTTATGCTTTTGCTGGTATATTTGGGCCAATAAGTGGAGGTTTGCTTTTTGATCTTTATAAAAAATTTGATTATTCAATATTTCTTGCTTCTTTTGTAAGCCTAATAGGAAGCTTTATCTTTTTTCTTGAATTTATAAATCTTAAAAAGAAAATTAATTAAAATTAAAATAAAATAAATTCATATATTTTTTGACATTTTAATAATTTTTGATATTTTAATTATTAATTATTTAAGTTCAAAAATATTATTAAATTACAATATTAATGTTAAAATAAAATTTTTATTTAATTATTTTTAGTTAAATTAAAGGAATAAAATTTTACTAATTTTTAGATATAAGGAGAATTAAAGTGAAGATTCAACAAAACTGTTTTTCAATAAACAAATATTTTGAAAAAATCAATCTTGGTTATTTTGAAGGGGTATTGTCTATTATTTTGAATACTATTCTATTCATTTTAAAAATATGGGTAGGCATTCAGTCTAAAAGTATTTCAATGATAGCTGATGCATGGCATACAATCTCTGATAGTTTAACTTCACTTGTAGTTATTGTTGGGTTTTCAGTTGCAGCAAAACCTAAAGATGAACAACATCCTTTTGGGCATGGAAGAGCAGAAGTTATTGCTGCTATTATTATTGGGACATTGCTTGCAGTTGTGGGGTTTAATTTTATTGTTGATTCTATTAAAAACTTAATAAACAAAATTAGTGCTCATTTTAGTATAACTTCTATTATTGTTTTTGTTTTTTCTTCAATTTTTAAAGAGTTACTTGCTTCATTTTCAATATGGGCAGGGAAAAAGATAAATAGTAAATCACTTGTTGCTGATGGTTGGCATCATAGAAGTGATGCATTTGCTTCTTTTATAATAGTTTTAGCTGCGATATTCGGGAAGTTTATATGGTGGATTGATGGAATTTTGGGTATAATAGTTTCAATTTTAATTTTATGGACATCTTTTGATATAGCAAAAGGAGCTTCAAATTTACTTCTTGGTGAAAAACCAGATGAAAGTTTAACAAAAAGAATAGAAGATATAATATATGGTGTTTCAGAAGAAATATCAGATATACATCATATTCATATTCATAGGTACGGAGATCACCTCGAAATTACTTTACATATAAGGATGAATGGAATTAAAGATATAAATTATGCTCATGATATAGCTAATGCTATCGAAAAAAAAATAAGGGAAGAGTTGAAAGCTGAAACAACTATTCATATTGAGCCTCAAAAATAAAAGATTAAAAGGTGTAAATATGAAAAAAATTAGAATATCTGCTATAATAATGATTTTCCATGGTGCTTTATTGGAAATAGGAGCAATTTTTTTGTATTTACCATCCTTAATTTCTAAAGATATAAAATTTAACATCCCAGATTTTGCCAATTTCATAGTTCCATATTTTAAAGAAAACATGAACTTAATGATAGTTATGAGTTTTATTTATGGTGTAGTTAGAGTTTTTGGAGCTATTGGGATATTAAAAAATAGAATGTGGGGGTTTTCACTATCGGTTATAATTTGTTCTATTACAATGGTTTTAATGGTTTTTATGCTTCCATTTGGAATAATCGATGGGATTTTAAGTTGCATTGCTTTAATTTTAATGCTTGAAGGTTACTTTGGCAAAAAGAAGATTTAGTCTTATTAATTTAAATAAAATCTTTAAATAAAATTAATAAAAATGGATAAAATTGTTGTTATCTGTGGAACTGAAAATACAAGGAAAGCTCTTCATAGACAATTAGAGGATCTATTTAAGGATCTTCTTTTAATTGAATCATATGCTATAGATAATGAAATAAAAAATAAAATAAATGGCGATTTAATAATAATTTCTAGTAAACTTATTCTTGAAGATTCATTAAAGTATTTAGAAAATAGGTCTAAAATTATTGTAGCTAAGAGAGTTTTAAATTATAAAGCAATTGAAGAATTGCTTTTTATTCCTTCAGGAGAGGAAGTTTTATTTGTAAATGATTGTAAAGAAACAACCTATGAATGTTTAGAATGGCTTGATAAAATAGGAATAAATCATGTTAAATTTATACCTTTCTATCCAGGGTGTGTGTTGGAAAGAGATTTAGAATATGCAATTACTCCAGGTGAAATTGAATATGTTCCAAAAAAAGTAAAAAATATTATAGATATAGGGCCAAGGCTTATTGATATTTCTTCTATATTCGAAATTATAAAAGAGATGAAATTAAGTTTTGATATTGGAGAGAAAGTTTCTTTAACATATTTTAATAAGATATTAGAATTAGGTAAGAATATATTAGAAATTACTAAAGAAAAGTCAAAAATAAATGAATGTATAAAGCTTATTTTTAATGACATGAAGGATGTTATTGTTGCATATGATGAAAAAGGTTTTATTAAATTTGTAAATGAAAAAAAAGATTTTTTATTTATTAAACAAATTAATAAAATTAATTCAATTTTTGATATCTTTAGTAATCCTAAATTGATACAGTTTCTTACAAACAATAATTATAAAGAAAAATATTTATATGAAATTAGAAATTTTAAATTTTTAGTTTCCAAAATTTATCTTGAAAAAGAAAAATTAAATGTTGCAATATTTAAAGACTTAAGCGAGTACGATGAATATGAAAAGAAAAGATTAAATGATTTATATTCTAAAGGCTACTATGCAAAATATACATTTGATGATATTATAGGTAAGAGTTATTCTATAAATTTTATTAAAGAAGTAGCGAAAAAAATAGCTGTTTCAGAAAATACAGTATTGATAGAAGGTGAGACAGGTACTGGAAAAGAATTATTAGCATCTGCCATACATAATGAATCTAAAAGAAAATCTTATCCATTTGTAGCTATCAATTTTTCATCATTACCGGAATCTCTTGCAGAGAGTGAACTTTTTGGGTATGAAGAAGGAGCCTTTACTGGGGCATTAAAAGGTGGAAAAATTGGTCTTTTTGAACAAGCTAATAAAGGTACTATCTTTTTGGATGAAATAGGAGATGCTTCTCTATCTTTGCAGAAAAAATTATTAAGAGTATTGCAAGAAAAAGAAATAATGAGAATTGGTGGTAATAAGATTATTCCTATAGATGTAAGGATTATAGCAGCTACCAATAAAAATTTAATTAAACTTATAGAATATGGTCAGTTCAGAGAAGATCTTTATTATAGATTAAAGGTTATCTATATTAAGATTCCTCCTTTAAGAGAAAGAAAAGACGATATATTAATTTTATTTAATTATTTTATGCAAAAAAAAGGATTGAATTTAAATATAGATAACGAGGTAGAAAATCTTTTAATTAACTACAGATGGCCAGGCAATGTTAGAGAGTTAAAAAATATAGTAGAATATATTTCAGAAGTTTGTAATAAAAAAGAATTAAAAATTAGAGATCTTCCTGAAGATATATTAATTTTAAAACAGGATATAAATAGAAAGGATTTACAATTATTGATGAATATTATTAATGAGCTTGATAGAAAGGGAGAAAGAATAAGTAGAAGAAGCATAAAAAAATATTGTGAAGAGAGAAATATTAAATTAACAGAACAAATGATAAGAACAAGATTAAAAGAATTGGCTAAATCTGGATATATTGAAATTAAAAAGGGTAGAAATGGAATATTTCTAAAATAAAAGTAATATAATATATTTGTATAAATTCCCCAATATAACCCAAATAATCCAATTTATCATTGAAATTATTTATTAAAATTTAAATAATTGTATTAAATATTGTGTTATAAAATAAATGATAATTAAAAAAATAAAAAAAATTAATCCATTTTAAATTGATTTTAGAATTTATTGAATTTTTTGAATTAAATTTTAAATTTTGGCATTAATATTGCATTTATTTATTAAAAATCATAGGAGGGAATTTTATGTCATCTCCAAACAATTTTTCTAACACTCAAAATAAAGTTGTTAAGGTTCCACATACTTATGTAATTATTTTTTTTGTAGTTGTTTTTGCATGGTTATTAACTTTAATTTTACCAGTTGGTAAATTTGAAAAAACAGAAGTTAAATATCTTGTAAATGGAAAAGAAAAAACAAGAATGGTTGTAAAGCCAGGTTCTTTTCAGTATTTAAAAGATGAAAATGGTAATTTGGTTAGGAAACCAACTAGAATTTGGGGTACAGAAGATTTTGGAGGATATGGTTTATTAAACTATGTTTTTGAAGGAATGGTAAGAGGAGATAAATGGGGTGCAGCAGTAGGAATAATTGCATTCATCCTTGTTATAGGAGGGGCCTTTGGTATAATTTTAAGGACAGGAGCTATTGATGCTGGAATTTTAAGGATGATAAATATAACTAAAGGAAAAGAAGTTTTAATCATTCCAGTTCTTTTTGTTTTATTTTCTCTTGGTGGTGCTGTTTTTGGAATGGGAGAAGAGACTATTCCATTTGCAATGATTGTAGTTCCTTTGGTTGTTGCTATGGGGTATGATGCGATAGTTGGAGTTTTAATAACTTATGTAGCAAGTCAGATAGGTTTTGCAACTTCTTGGATGAATCCTTTTAGTTTGGCAGTAGCTCAAGGAGTATCAGGTATTCCAGTATTTTCTGGTGCTCCATTTAGAATAATTATGTGGTTTGTTTTTACATTAATTGGAACTCTTTATACTATATTTTATGCAAGAAAAGTTAAGAAAGATTTAAATTCTTCAATTGATTTAGAAGCCACTATGTTTTTTAAAAATAATTTACATACAGATTTTAAAAAAACAGAATTTAATATTGGGCATAAACTTGTTATTTTAACAGTATTTTTAGGTGTTATTTGGGTAATTTGGGGTGTAATAAAAAAAGGCTATTATATACCAGAAATAGCATCACAATTTTTTGTTATGGGATTAGTTGCTGGTATAATTAGTGTAATTTTTAAACTTGAAGGAATGAAAATAGATGATATAGCTTCTTCATTTCAAAAAGGAGCTTCTGATCTTGTTGGAGCAGCATTAGTTGTAGGTATGGCACAAGGTATACTAATAGTACTTGGAGGCACTGATGCTGCAACACCAACAGTTCTTAATACAATTTTAAATTCATTGGCAAATGGTATTGGAAAACTTGGAGGGGCTTTTTCTGCTTGGTTTATGTATCTTTTCCAGTCTATTTTTAACTTTTTTGTTGTTTCTGGTTCAGGGCAAGCTTCTATAACTATGCCTATAATGGCTCCTTTATCTGATCTTGTTGGAGTTACAAGACAAGTTGCAGTTTTAGCATTTCAACTTGGAGATGGATTAACAAATATTATAGTTCCAACATCAGCTTGTTTAATGGGTGTTCTAGGTGTAGCGAGAATAAATTGGGGAAAATGGGCAAAATGGCAAATAAAGATGCAACTATTTTTATTTTTAATTGGAACTATATTTGTTTTAGTTGGTCATTTTATAGGGTATAAATAAATTGTTAAAAAACCACTTTATATTTTGAAAAACTTAATTATATTAAGCTTAATTAAATATTATTAAGTTTTGGATTAGGGGGAATTTCTATTCCCCCGTTTTTGTTATATAAAATATTTTAATAAAAAATATTTATTAGATTATTAATCTTAATTATTAAATTGACTTAATGTTATTTTAAATTTTAATAATTATAATAGTGATTATTCAAATTATTAATTAAATATAATATTTATTTATATAAAAATTTTACAAATGGAGGTTTTAATGATAACTCTTATTAAAAAAGCAGAAGTTTATACTCCTTCTATTATAGGAATAAATGATGTTTTAATTGTAGGAAATAAAATTGGCAAAATTGATAAAGATATAAATATAAGTGGAATAGAGTATGAATTAATTGATGGAAGAGATAAAATGGTTTTCCCTGGTTTTATAGACTCTCATGTTCATATTACTGGTGGAGGTGGTGAGGGAGGTTTTGCAACAAGGACTCCTGAAATTATTTTATCTGATATTATAAAAGGGGGCATAACAACTATTATTGGTACACTTGGAACAGATGGTGTTACTAGAAGTTTGGAAAATCTTTATGCAAAATCTAAAGCTTTGGAGATTGAAGGAATAACGACATATATTTATACAGGATCCTATAGGGTTCCAATATCAACTTTTACAGGGAGTATAATGAAAGATATTATTTTGATAGATAAAGTTATAGGTGTTGGGGAAATTGCTTTATCTGATCATAGATCTTCTCAACCTACAATTGAAGAGGTAAAAAGATTAACTGCAGATGCAAGAGTTGCTGGTCTTATTTCAGGGAAAGCTGGTATAGTTAATATTCACATGGGTGATGGAGAAGCAGGACTAAGTATGTTAAATGAAATTGTTAATAATAGTGAGATTCCAATAAAACAATTTTATCCAACTCATATTAATAGAAATAAGGATTTGTTTAAAGAAGGTATAGATTTTGCAAAAAGGGGTGGTTTTATAGATTTCACAACAAGCTCAGATCCAGTTTTTATAGAAGAAGGAGAAGTTAAAGCTTCAGAAGCTCTTAAAATATGTATAGAAGAAGGACTAGAGGATAATGTGACATTAACATCTGATGGACAAGGTAGCTTGCCTGTTTTTAATGAGAAAAAAGAACTTGTAGGTCTAAGAGTTGGCAGGGTTACAACACTTTTTGATGAATTAAGAGATGCTATTAATAATGGAGTAAATATAGAAAAAGCTTTAAAATCAATAACAGTTAATCCAGCTAAAATATTAAAGTTAAAAAATAAGGGTAAAATTGAAATAGGTTATGATGCTGATATTTTAATTGTTAATAAAAATCTTGAAATAGATACAGTTATTGCTAAAGGAGAAATTTTAATGAAAGAAAAGAAGATATTAAATTTTGGTACTTTTGAATAATAATTTTATTTTTTATCTCTCTTTATAATAAGAAGACTTAAATAGTTAATAAAATATATTTTATTATAAAAAATTTTTTGAAAAAAGAGAATTACTTTTGTTGAAATATTAATTTATATAAGATAAAATAAAAGTAAAAATAATTAATTATAAATAATTATTATTAATTATAAAGAAGTTAATAAGAATTAATAATAAAAAAGGATATTTTTTAATGATAAGAAAAGCAAAAGAGGAAGATTCTTATAGAATAGCTGAAATTCAAGTTTTTGGTTGGAGAACTGCATATAGAGGAATAATAAAAGATCAATTTTTATTTAATAGTCTTTCAGTAGTTAAAGCTAATAGCTCTTTTTTAAAAAGAATAAAAGATAATACCTTATCAGATCAGATTTATATATTTGAAGAAGATAGTATAATTAAAGGGTTTATTATTTTTGGACCATATAGAGATTATGAAAATTTATCATGTTTAGAGTTATATGCTATATATGTTGAACCTTTAATGAAAAGAAATGGTATAGGTACTAAAATGATTAATTTTTTTGAAAATTATGCTAGAGAAAATAAATATAAAAAAACATCTTTATGGATTTTGGAAGAAAATCTAGAAGGCAGAAACTTTTATGAAAAAAATGGATATAAATATAATAAAAAAAGGAAAAAACTTGAAAATATTAATGTTTATGAAGTAGAGTATGAAAAAAAATTATAAAATATTTAGAAAGAAATAAAAATAGATTTAACAAATACTTAAGTATCTGTTAACAAAAGATTAAATAAGAATTAACAAATTAATTTTATTATCAGTTTGGAGGATGTTTTATGGAAATTTATTTAATAAGGCATGCAATTGCTGAAAATGCAGCAGAAGGTAAAAAAGATGAAGAAAGAAATATTATCGATAAAGGTTTTAAAGAAACAAAAAAAATAAGTAAAATATTAAAAAATTTGAAGGCTAAACCTGATTTTATTATTTCGAGTCCTTTAACTAGAGCTGTTCAAACAGCTGATATAATTGCAAAAAAATTTAAATATAAAAAAAAGATCATTTTAGCAAAGGAACTTTTACCTGAATCAAAACCATCCGATATTATGGAACTTGTTAAATCTAAAATAGACTCTAAAACAAAAAGAATCTTTATTATTGGACATATGCCACTTTTAGGTAACTTTATTTCTTTTCTTCTGGGAGTAAAAAACTATACTTTTGACATAGAAAAAAGTGGAGTTTATATAATAGATTTGAATATAGATGAAAATAATCAAGTTGAAGGGAAACTCAAAGGTTATTTAATCCCATCAATTGCTAGGAGACTTGCATGAAACATAATTTCCCTGGTGTATTAATTGCAGTTGAAGGGATTGATGGATCTGGAAAAAGCACACAAATATATCTACTAAAAAAATGGCTTGAATCTGAAGCATATAGTGTGTTTCTCACAGAATGGAATTCATCTAACTTAGTTAAGGATACTATTAAAAGAGGCAAAAAAGAGAATTTACTTACACCATTAACTTTTTCTATTTTACATGCTACTGATTTTGCTGATAGATATATTCATTTAATATTGCCTCCATTGAAAGCAGGTATGATAGTTCTTTGTGATAGATATTATTATACTGCCCTTGCAAGAGATACAGCAAGAGGTGTTCCTTTTGATTGGGTTAGAGATGTTTATAGCTTTGCATTTGATCCTGATATTACATTTTATTTTAGAGTAGATGTTGAAACATCTTTAAAAAGATTAAAATCAAGTAAAAGAAAAATAAAGTTTCATGAAGCTGGAATGGATTTAAACATATCAGATGATATAAATGAGAGTTTTAAAATATTTCAAAACAAAGTAATAGATGAGTATGATAAAATGACCCAAATTTATAATTTTGAAGTTTTGGATGCAAAAAATGACATTAATTCTCAACAACAGAAAGTAAGACAAATAGTAAGGGAAAAGATATTGAACAATTATATACCAAAAAATTATTTAAAAAGGAAACTAAAATATGTTAAATAAATATGAGTTTTTTAGATCTGATATAAATTATTTAGATATTTCTGATTTAAGAGGCTTATTTATTGTTATTGAAGGAACTGATGGTGTTGGCAGATCAACACAAATAGAAAATATTAAAGATTGGCTTGAATATAATGGTTATGCAGTTTTTACAACTGGTCTTGGAAGATCTACAGTTGTTAGAGATGCTATTAATGAGGCAAAAAAAGGTCATAATTTAAACAATTTTACTTTTTCAATGCTTTATGCAGCTGATATAGCAGATAGAATGGAGAATGATATAATTCCTTATCTTAAATCAGGTTATGTAGTTATAGCAGATAGATATATTTTTACATGTATGGCAAGAGCATTGGTAAGAGGTGTTGATAAAGAATGGATTAAGAAACTATACAGTTTTGCTTTGAAACCTATAGTTACTCTTTATATGAAAGTTGATTTTAATAATCTGATACCAAGAGTTATAAATGCAGATAATCTTGTTGAAAACTATTGGGAACTTGGTCTTGGGTCTGGATTGGATTACTGGGAAGCAGGTATGGATATTAAAATGGGAGAAGATTTTTTTGAAAGTTTTGAAAAATATCAAAAAAAGTTGATAAAAGAGTTTAATTCTATGGTTAATGAATATAATTTTATAGAAATAGATGCAAGAAAAAGTTTAAAAGATACATTTAAACAGATGAAATTGGAAATTAAAAAAGTTCTAGAAAGGTGGGAATTTTGAGAGTTGCCAGTATTGATCTAGGATCTAACTCTTTTCATATGGCTATTATTGAATTAAAAAAAGGGCATATAAATGTAATAGATAGACAGAAAGAAAAGTTAAGATTAGTTTCAAAAAAAAATGTGGTGAACATCAATGGAAATCCATACATTACAGACTCAGCAATACTTAAAATAATTGATACAATTCAAAAATTTAAGAATATATCGGAGCTATATAATGCTAAAATTATTGCTGTTGCTACAAGTGCTATAAGAGAAGCAGCAAATGCTGAAGAAATTGAACAAAGAGTATATAATTCTACAGGTGTAAAGATTGATATTATATCCCCTTATGAAGAAGGAAGACTAGCTTATATGGGAGCTATTTATAGCCTTGATTGCTATGATAAGGATGCTACAGTTATAGATATAGGAGGGGGTAGTTTACAGATATGTAGAGGAAAAAGTGGAAATATTAAAAAAATTAAAAGTTACAAAATGGGTGTTATAAGACTTACAGAAAATTATTTTGAAGAAGGTTTTGATAGAGAAAAACAAAAAGAACTTATTAACTTTATTGAATCTCAATTAGAACCAGTAGAAAATTATTTTATTAATTCTGAAGTTTACATTGGTGTTTCTGGAACTATAGAAAATATAGCCAGGCTATGTAATAAAGTTTCAAAAAATGGAGATTCAAATGGACTTATAATAAACTACGAAAATTTGGATGAAATATTTAAAAAATTACCTGATTTACTAAAAGATGAAACCATATTTGAATTTGTTGACTATTCAAGAAAAGATACAATTATAAGTGGAATAATATTATTAAAATTAATATTTGAAATTTTTCGTATTAAAAAACTTGTATTTTCTGCTTTTAGTATAAAGGAAGGGAATGTTATAAGTTTAATAAAAAAAAAGTATCTTTCTAATATAAGGCACTCTAGCACTAAGCATTTATTTAAAAAAATTAATATAGACAAAATACATGTAAAAAATGTGTCTAAATTTGCTTTATATTTATTTGATATTTTAAAAAATACACATAAGTTAGATAAAAACTGGAGAGATTACCTATTTACTGCATCAATTTTACATGATATTGGAAAAATTATATCTTTTAATAATCATCAAGATCATTCAGAGTATATTATTATAAATTCTCAAATTCTTGGTTATACAGAGAGAGAAAAAAAGATAATATCAAAGGTAGCTAAATATCACAAAAATCAAAATATAGATAATGAACCTTATGAAATAAAAGTTTTATCAGGTATTTTGAGAATAGCAGATTCATTGGATAAGTCTGGATTCTCTCTTTTCAAGGAAGCCAAATTAGATATTAGATCTAAAAAGCTATTTATTGTTTTACAAGATGGAAAAATGTTTAATGTTTTTAACTATTTTATTGAGCAAAAGAAAAAGTTAATTGTTGAGACTCTTAAAATAGAAATAGAAGTTACTATATCAAGATAAAATTAATAAAAAATATTACAATATTTCATAAATAAACATGGTGGAAATTTTAAAAAGTGAAAAAAATAAATTTTTTATTATTTGTAATCCTTATTTTAGCTGTTTTTTTTAAGTTTTCCTTTTATATTTGGGAAAAAATATCCAGGATATAGTAATTTGAAAGATATTATAATTAAGCTTGGTAGTAAAGATAGTCCTGTAAATTTGTTTTTTGCATTTAATTTAATTTTGGTTGGTATATTATTGCTAATATTTGCAATTGCTCAAAATAGATTCTTCTTTTTTAAGAATTGGGCTACAATACTTTATACATCAGGTATTATTATTTTTGTTATTAGTACTATTTTAGCAGGTATTTTTCCAGAAGATCCTAAAGGTTATCAAGAAACAATAAAAGGTAAGATATATGGGATTGCATAGGGCTTAGGCTTTCTCTTTTTAATATTGTCCTTTTTATGGGCAGTTTTTATTAAAGAATTTAATAATTTAAAGATAATAAATGTTTTAGTTTTATTCTTTGCGTTAGTTACTTTTATTTTTTTTGTGATATCTGAGAATAAAGATAAAGGACTTTTTAGTTTTACAGGATTATTTCAAAGATTAAACTTATTAATACTTTATTGTGGTTTAATTATAAACTTTTTAAAATTAAAAAATAAATAGAGTCTATTTTTTCAGATATATTTTATTTTTTTTTGAATTTCTAAAAAATATTATTATATAATTTATATTTTTCTTAATTTTATTTTTTAACTAATTTTTATTGAAAAAATTGAATATTAAAATTTAATAAGATTATAAAATTTTTATTTTTAAAAAGAATTGTAAAAAGGAGAGTTTTATGAAAGTTTCAAAAAAATTATTAATAATATTAGCTTTTCTTTTATTTTTTTCTCCAAAAATATTTGCTCAATGGTTTATATTTGGAACAGATATATTTATAGAACTCAATGGTGGCTTTCAGAATTATACTCATTTAACTTATACTGCACAAAAGCCTTATAATAGTATATTTATTTTACATACAGGTATTAGGTTTTCACTTTTTCCAATAGTAAGATTTAATGATAAAATAATGCAAAGATTTCCTTTAGGTTTAACATTAATTGTAGCTTATAATGGTAGTAATGATTTTGGAAACTATGATATATTTAAAACACATCTTGGAAGAGATTATGATATTAGATTTTTAAGATTTACATTAATGATTGGATATTGCAAAGGTGGAGTGGATTATTATCAAGGAGAATCTGGTTCATATCTAATGGGTTTTAATATTGGTGTTTATTATTCAAAATTTTTATGGGCAAAATATAGAAGTGATACATCTATAAATTGGCCAGATCCTAATTTAAAAGGTTATATACTTGATGATCTTGGTATAAGGATAGAGTATTACTGGAGTGCTTCTTTTGGAATTGGAACTAGGGTTTCTTTTTTTGGCCTTGCATTTAGCATTTTTGTTGATATTAATTTAAAAGATTTAATAGTAGCTAGTAATGAAAAACTAACTTATTGGTCTTTAGGACTTTATTTAGCATATCCAATACATTTTCTTTTTTAATTTATATTTTATTTTTTATAATTTTTTATTAATAATTTTTGTCAATATATTTAGTTTATTAGCTATATAATATATCATAATTATTAGTTTAATTCTAAATTGATAAATTATTAATTTTTTAATTTTATTTAAAACTACTATAATAAGATTAAGTTTTTATGTTTTGAAATCTATTGAAAATTAAAAAAATTAAGTTTATATTTTTCAAGTAAATTTATTCTTAAAGGTATTATATGGATTTAAAAATTGAAAAAATTTCCTTATTTTTTGAAAGATTAAAAAATTTAAGTTTCTGGCAAAGATTATTTAAATGGTCAAAATTTTTATTATTTGCTTTTGATGCTTATGAAGAATATAAACAATTATTTAATTATTGCAATGAATTAAATAGAAAAGTTGATCTATTAAATAATGAAATTTTGATAACTAAGAAAGATTTTGATTCAATAAAAGAAGAGAAAATAAAAATTGAAACTCAATATAATATAATAGAAAAAAAAATAATTGAACAAGAAAATTCACTTAATAATTTAAAAACAATACTAGCTAAGAAAGAAGAGACAATAATTCAGTTGGAAAGTAAAATTAAAGAAAAAGATTTAAATTTATCTTTAATTAATGAAAAATTAAATACAACATTAACTGAAAATAATAAATTAAAAGAAGAAAATCTCAAATTAAAACAAGCTGAAGAGGAAAGGCAAAGTAAATTTATAGAAAACCTAACAAAATTAAAAGCAATAAATGATCAGATAATAGCTGAAAGACAAAAAGAGATTGAAGAAACAAATAGAAGAGAGATTGAAAGAATAAATAAGTTAAAAGAAAATTGGTTAAATCATCAAAATTTAACACAAAATTTAATCAAAATGATATGCGAAAGAAATGTTATAGAATATGTTGAAAAGGTTCCTTTTAATGGTAATCCTGATAATACAATTAAAATATGTGATGAATACATAATTTTTGATGCAAAGAGTCCTTCTACTGAAGATTTTAGAAATTTTCAAAATTATTTAAAAAATCAAGCAGAAGCTGCTAAAAAATATGCAAGGCAGGAGAATGTAAAAAAGGATATATTTTTTGTAGTGCCTTCAAATACTCTCGATTTTATTGATAAATTTTATTACAATATGGCAGATTACAATGTATTTATAATTTCAATTGATGCATTAGAACCTATAATATTAAGTTTGAAAAAAATTGAAGATTATGAATTTATAAATGAACTAAGTCCTGAAGAAAGGGAGAATATTTGCAGAATAATAGGTAAATTTGCACATATGACAAAAAGAAGAATTCAAATAGACCACTTTTTTGCAAAGCAATTTTTAGGTATATTATCAAAGTGTGAATCTGATCTTCCTAATGATATTTTAGAAAAAGTAATTGAATATGAAAGAGCAGAAAAATTAAATCCTCCACAAGAAAAAAGAGACAAAACAATATCTCTTGCTGAACTTAATAATGAAAATAAAATGATAGAGAAGGAATTAGAAAAAAATTCAATAATTCTATTAGAAAATTTTCAAAATAAGATAGAAGAAAATTTGCCATTATATAAAAATGAAAATAAAAATGTAAATAAATAAAAAAGATTTAACCAAAAGAAAGATAAAAAATAGAAAAATAATTGTTAAAAATTCAAAGTAACAGTATTGAAAATTTCAAATATTATACTATAATATAATATATATTTCTAATATATTCAAAATATAATTATTATATTATAAAATAATTAAAATTGTTTTTATTACGAATTAATAATGATTACAATTTTCCTTATTCTTTTAATCTAAGTGATTTTTAATAATATTTAAGAAGGAGTTCTGTATGAGAAAGAAATTAGTTTATTTGATTATGATTTTATATGCATGCTTGATTATATGCTGTTTATTTTCATGTAAATTTCCTACAGGCCCAACAGGACCTGTTGGGCCTATGGGTCCTGTAGGTCCAGCTGGCCAAAGCACTATTGTAAAAATTATGTTTGTTCCTCATACAATTGAAGCAAAGGATTTAGCTTTTAATTCAAATAATATTGTCTCTGTTGGTTTATCAGGAAAAATTTACTATAGTACTGATGGAAAAACATGGGCTTTACCATCAAGTAAACCATCTGATGTAGTAACATTAAATGGAGTTACATGTGGTAATAATATATTTATAGCAGTTGGAAATGGAGGAATAATATTTAGAAGTTCAGATAATGGAAACAATTGGGTTAAAATTAATAATAGTAATACTACTAATTTATTAGATGTCGCTTATGGGAATGGTTATTTTATAGCTGTAGGAAATTCAGGTAGTGAACAAAGTGTTAGATTGGTTAGTAGTGATTATGGGTTGACTTGGAATATAACTAATGTTACAAGTTATAATTATTCCACAGTTAGTTATGCTAATGGGAAATTTTTTATTGGTACAAATGATGGAGAATTATTCTTAAGTACAAATGGTACAAGTTGGAATGGTCCAATAGATCCATTGTCACAATTTACACATAAGTTATTAAATGTATATTATGGAAATGGAATTTATATGTTGTCAGATACATATGGAAGTGTAGCTACAAGTTTAAATGGTACATCCTGGGAATTATTATATCCTTCATGGCAAACAAATTGTCCAGGTTTTTGTTTTGCTGATAAGTGTTTTGCATTATTAACTGAGCTGATGATACTCTGGCCATATGATAGATATACATGGTTATTTCCATGCACAGAATTACCAACTTTAACAGAACAAAGATATACTTCAATTCATTATGTTCCTTGGTTAAATAATGGGTTATTTTTAATTATAATTAATTTAAATTAAAAAAGTTTATAAAATAAATGATGGAATATAAAAACTCTTAACTTCAACATACATAATAAACTTTATGTATTATAAAGTTTAAGCTATTAAATTTTGAAAAATTAAATTTAAATTAATACTTTAATAAAAAAGCAATAGAAAATTATTAAATTAATAATTTATTAATATTTATTTATTAACTTATTAAGGAATACTTATTTTTGAGGATTAATTACTAAAAAAGTTAGGATCAATTTTGGTCTGAAAATTATTTTTTTAGGAGGACTGAATTGAAATGAAAAGAATGATATTTTTTTTCTTTTAATATTTTATGGGACATTTGGTTGTTTTGAGCAAGAAACTAAAACAAATTATAAATATTAGATAGAGATATTCCCTCAAGTTATTTTCTTTAAAATTTATTCTATCCTATTTATATATTAATAAAACCCAAAAGGTCATTTAATTATTGTTTTTCCCAATCTAAACAATTATTATCCAAACGAGAAAAATGCAATAGCTCAATTTTTTGCTCCTACAATAAATATAAGCTATAGAATATATATTTGGAAAAATTTAAATATTAAAGCTCAATTATGGTTTTCATCCAATTTTAATAAAGATCTAACACAAGACAAGTTTTATAATTGGGTTGATCTAATTGGAAGTTTGAGTTTTAGATATAGAATGGACTTTTATATAATTAAAATATTGTTTTATTTTAATTTTCAATTAGAATTTTTATATGTTATATACAAAGATAATAAGACAAATAATTTTGATATTGGGGATAAATGATCTCATTTATTCCCAATAATCTCTTTTGGGTATAGATGGTAATAGTTATTTTGAAAAATATTAATTATTAGATTATAAAATTTTATATAAAATATAATAAAAGGAATTAAAGAATGAAAACTATTGTTTTTTACAAATCAATTTCTGGTTTTACTGAAAAATATGCTAATATGATTGCAGAGGAATTAAATTGCCCAGTTTTGAAAATTGAGAATATTTCGACAATTGATCTTTCTAGTTATGATACAATTGTTTTTGGTGGGAGTCTTCATGCAGTTGGAATAATAGGACTTGAAGAGTTTAAAAAATATCTTTCAAAAATTTCTGGTAGAATATTTATTTTTGCTGTTGGAGCATCTCCTGCAAAGGAAGGAATAATTGAAGAGATATGGAATAATAATAACCTAGATGAATTAGGTAAAGAGAGAACAAAATTATTTTTTCTAAGAGGTGGTTTTAATTATAAAAAATTAAATTTCAAAAATAAAATTATTATGGGACTACTTTATTTTAAACTCAAGTATAAAAAAGATAGAAATGATGATGAAAATGGTATGTTAAAAGCTTATAAAACTCCTGTTGACTTTACAAGTAAAGAAAATATTAAAGAAATGATAGATTGTATTAGAAGCAATAAATAGCATACTAAATTTTTTTTAAAGGGGGAAGTTGTGGAACAATCTATATGGAATAAGATGTTTAAGTGGAATCCAAAGAAAGAAGTATTTATTGCATTTGGAATAGGAACTATAATAATAGTTCTCTCTATCTTAATGATTTTTATAAGAAGTAATATTGTTTTTTCTATTATTATTAGAGATATTCTTATGATTTTAGTTTTTGGTATTGGGGCCCCTTTATATATTATAAATAAAGAAAATAATTATATAGAATATGGTCTTCATTTAAGGAAATGGTATATTTTTTTACCTGTTAATATAATCCTGGCAATTCTTTTACTTTTAATGTTCTTAAAAAAATCACCTCTTCCATCAAATTTTAGTTTGACAAAAGATATAATATGGAAGGTTATATACATAATGCTTGCTGGTATTTTTGAAACAATAGTATTTTATTCATTTATAAGAACTAAAATAGAGAAATCTTTTGGGATTTTACCGGCAATAATATTTGCAGCGATGTTATATTCTTTACATCATGCTGGTTTTCAACCAGAATTTGTCAAACTATTTTTTGTTGGAATACTATATGCAAC
>JAOAHJ010000025.1 GCA_026415295.1 Spirochaetota bacterium
TATCCATATGATCCATATTATTGGAAGAAACTTCTTGTTGGAAAGAGAATGAGAATTAATAAAATAACTCTTCCACAGACATTAGATAAAAATAAAGATACTGTTGTAACTATTAATGTATCAGTTCTTGATTATCCAAAAGATGTAGCTGTTGATGCAGATAAAGGAACAGTTAAAGCAACATTAGTATTACCAGATGGAAAAGAAAAAGTTTATACAGCAACAATGACTGGAAAAGGTGTATTTACAGTTACTATACCAGCAGCTGATACTAAAGCTTTAGCTGCAGGTTCTTATGTACTTGTTATTGAAGCTGTTTATGGAAATGAAGCTCCAGCTGTAGAAACTACATTCTTAATTTTCTTCTAATAATTTTTAATTAAATTAATTGATTTATATTTTATTGAATTTGGGGTAATCCTTAAAAGGATTACCCCAAAATTTTTTTAAATACACTTATAAAAAATTATTTATTTAGAAAAAAATTATAAAATATAGTAATTAGATTTTCTTGATTTTTTATATTAATTATGATAAATAGTTATTAATAAATAATAAGAGGATTTAATATGTATAGGAAGTTTTTAATAAAAAGATTTTTCAATGCTGTTATTATGTATGCTATCATATTAATTGTAGTTTCATATATTTTTAATGAGCAAGCTGAAAGAGTTGTAAGACAAAATATTGATGAACAAATAAAACAGGAAGCAATTAATATATCAAAAAAAGCAAATATGAATGCTGATCAGATGAAAGAATGGAAAGATAAAAGATTAAAGGAGTTATATAAAAGAAATTGGCTTGATAAACCTTTTTTATTTAGAGTTTTTTATAGAGCATGGAAAGCATTTTCATTTGATTTTGGTAACTCTATGTTTATGAGGTCTTCAAGTGGTGATAGATCTGTTTGGAAAATAATTGCAGAAGCTTTACCTAATACTATCTTGATTTTTACAACAGATTTTATAATAACTACAATAATTGGAATAGTTATGGGACTAAAAATGGCTAGGAAACCAGGGGGTGTGCTTGATAGAACTGTTAGTTTTATTGCATTAGCAAACCATGGATTACCTTTATGGTGGCTTGGAATGGTTATAATATTCTTTTTTGCTTATACTATAAAAGCTTTTCCTTCTGGAGGAATGTATTCAAATCCAAGACCTTTAGGGATCTTAGGTTTTTTGGATCTCTTATGGCATATGACTTTACCAATTTTAACTCTTGTAATTGCCCAAATTTGGGGATCAGCTTATTACATAAGACAAATTGTGCTTGGAACAATGAATGAAGATTTTATAATGTCTGCAAGAGCAAGGGGGTTATCTGAGAGAAAAATTTTATATAGCCACACTTTAAGATCTGCTGCACCACCTATAGTTACAATGGTTTTACTTGGATTATTTGGATCTCTTGGAGGAGCTATTATATTTGAAGGTATATTTAGTTGGCCTGGAATGGGAAATTTATATTGGATTGCTTTACAGCAAAACGATTTAGCAGTTGTAATGGGGAATGTATCTATTAATATATTTCTGTTTATGATAGGGCTTGTTATACTTGATGTTATTTATGGATTATTAGATCCAAGGATTAAAGTTGGAGGAAAAGCATGAAAATAAAAGAAATATTTTCTGAATTTAAAGAATTTGTTCTTGAGTTTATAAAGGTTAGAGTAGGAATAGTAGGTATAATAATAATCTTATTATTTATAATATTAATGATTTTTGAACCTTTAATTTTACCATATAAAGAAACAAATAAAAGATGGAGAGATATTAAATATTGGGAGGATAATCCTGTAGGTGTTCCACCAATTTGGTATAATTTTTTTCATAAAATGAAAAGACCAAAAACAGAATTTATAAATGATTATAAATTATCTGAAAGTGAAGAAAATGGAATTCTATTTAAAGAATATAGTTTTAATTATAATTTTAAATATGATTTTTCTCCTGAAAATATAATTGTTCATATGGATATAGAAGGATTAGCTAGTATTGAAATTTTATGTAAAAGGCCTGATGGAGAAATTTTAAGTTTGTACAAAAGAACTGGAATTTTTGAGAATGAACATGTAAGAATTCCACTTGAAAATGAAATTAAAAATACTATTTTTGAATTTGTTAAAAGCTTTGAAAGTGAGACTAATCTTCAATATGTTGACATTTTTCAACTAAAAACTATGGATGTTTTGTTTGGGCAAAAAAAAGAAAATATAACTGTTAAACCTGAAATGCTTAAAGGAAATTATAATATGATTATAAAATGTATTTTAAAAGAGGATACTAAATTAGAAAATGTACGAATAGTTATCACTGGTAAAGTTTCAGGACTTCTTGGAACAGATAATGCAAAAAGAGATATTTTTTCTGGTATAATTGCTGGAATAAAATGGGCTTTAACAATTGGATTATTAACTGCAATTGTTTCTGTTTTTATTGGCTTATTTTGGGGAGTTACAAGTGCTTATTTTGGTGGAACAATAGGAAATATAATGAATAGAATATATGAATTTTTTATAAATATTCCTATGCTACCAATTTTAATAGGAATCTCAGCTGTATTTAAAATTAACATATGGGTTTTAATTATATTATTATGTATTTTTAGTTGGACTGGATCAGTTAGAACCATAATGGCTATATCTTTGCAAATAAAAGAAGAAGTATTTATAGAAGCTTCTAAATCACTTGGGGCAAACCATTGGAGAATTATTTTTAAACATATAATGCCTTTGATTTTACCTTTAACTTTTGCAAATATGGCTTTTGCTGTTCCAGGGGCTATACTTTCTGAAGCTGGTTTAAGTTTGTTAGGATTAGGTGATCCGACTATTGTGACATGGGGTTCAATATTACATGATGCTCAAACAGGTTCTGCTTTTATAAATGGTTTATGGTGGTGGATTATTCCACCAGGATTAATAATGTCTTTACTTGCAAGTAGTTTTGTATTTGTTGGTTGGGCAATGGACAAGATATTACATCCAAAGCTAAGAACAAGATAGAAATTTATCTTGATATTATTTACATAAAATTATTAAAAAAGGGAAAGATATGGAAAAAGTTTTAAGTGTAGAAAATTTAAAAGTTTATTATTATACATCTGCAGGAATAGTTAAAGCTGTTGATGATATTTCATTTAGTTTATCGAAAGGAGAAACTCTTGGCCTTGTTGGTGAATCAGGATGTGGTAAAACTACTACTGGTTTTGCTTTACTTGGTATGCCAACAACTCCAGGGAAAATAGCAGGGGGTAAAATATTAATAGAAAATGAAGATATAACTAAATACTCAGAATTTGAACTTAGAAAAAAAATTAGGTGGAAAAAGATTTCTATGGTATTTCAAGGAGCTATGAACTGTTTAACTCCAGTTTATACTGTTGGGAAATTGATGATGGAGACAATGATACAGCACTATGGTAATGTTGATAAAAAAGAAGCTAAAAATAAAATTATAAAATATTTAAATTTAGTGGGTCTTTCTGATGATATTTATGATAGATATCCGCATGAACTTTCAGGTGGTATGAAACAGAGAGTTGTAATTGCTATGGCTTTGTTTTTAGAACCACATATTGTCATACTAGATGAACCTACTACTGGCCTTGATGTTGTTGTTCAAGCACAAATATTAAATCTTATAAAAGAATTAAAACAAAAGATAAATATTGCTTCTATATTTATAACTCATGATCTTGCAACAGAAGCAGAGATATCTGATAGATTGTGTGTTATGTATGGTGGCAAGATAATGGAAATAGGTTTAAATGAACAAATATATGCAAGGAAAGAGGATTTTATCCATCCTTATACAGAAAAACTTTTAAAAGCTACTCCATTACTTCATAAAAAAGTTGATGAACTTTCTTTTATTCCTGGAACTCCACCAGATCTCTTAAATCCACCTCAAGGTTGTAGATTTTATGAAAGATGTCATGTTAGATTAGATAAATGTAAAGATTTTGAACCTCCTATTAAAGAGATAGAAAAGGATCATTTTATTGCTTGTTGGGTAAGAACTTAAATATTCATGTGTTTTTATAAAAATATTAGGAGAAAATTTATGAATGGAAATAAATCAAATGATAATATAATATTAAAAGTTGTTAATCTTAAAAAATGGTTTCCATTACAACATGGATTTCAATCTATAATTTTAAAGGAAAAAAAATTTGTTAAAGCTGTAGATGGAATAAGTTTTGAAGTAAGAAAAGGAGAAACATTTGCTATTATTGGAGAATCTGGATCTGGGAAAACTACAACTGGAAAACTTATTATGAGATTAATCGAACCTACAGATGGTCAAATAATATTTAATGGTAGAAATATTGCTCATATAAAGGGAAAAGAATTGAAAGAATATAGAAGAATGTGTCAAATGATTTTTCAAGATCCTTATGCATCAATGAATCCAAGATTTAGAATTAAAAAAGTTTTAGCTGAGCCTTTAGTTATACATAAAATTGGTGATTTAAAATATAGGTTAGACATTTCAAAAGAATTGTTAAAAAGTGTAAAAATATTTCCACCAGAAGAATATCTTGATAGATTTCCTCATATGTTATCAGGAGGACAACGACAGAGAGTAGCAATTGCAAGAGGAATTGCTTTAAAACCACAAATTATTGTAGCTGATGAACCAGTATCTATGATAGATCTCTCTACAAGAGCAGAAATTCTTGCGATGATGAGAAGCTTACAGAAAGAGATGAATTTAACTTATATTTATATTACTCATGATTTATCTACTGCAAGGTATTTTGCTGATAGAGTTGCAGTAATGTATCTTGGAAAGATTGTTGAAATGGGGAATATAGATGAAGTAATAGATAACCCTATTCATCCTTATACAAGAACTTTAATAAATGCAGTATGTGAACCACTACCTGGAAAAGTAAAAACATTAAAGGATATAAAAATTAAAGGGGAAATACCTTCTGCAGCTAATATACCATCTGGGTGTAGATTCCATACAAGATGTATTTTTGCGGAGAGAGAATGCTGGGAGTTGGAAGAACCATCACTTATCGATATTGGTAATGAACATTTTCATGCATGCAGAAGATATAAAAGTTTGCCTGAATTTATTTATTCACAATAGTATAAAATATTATTACTTAAAAAAAATTTATCTAAAAAAAATCTTTTATTAAATTATTATATTTATAGTTTTTATTAGTGTATAAAAAATTTATCTATTATGTATTATAATGATGCATTATAATATAAATAGTGTTTATAGGTTAATTTTTTATTATATTAATATATTATGTTTTTTAGATAAATTATTTTTCTGAATTTTTAATGAAAAATTGGAAATTTATTCTTGGTAAACAATTGATCTGTTTTTCCCCAAGCTTTTTGCGAAATATAAGGCTTTATCTGCTTTGTTTATGAGCTCTTCTAATATGAAACCATCTTCTGGATAACTAGAAATACCAATACTAACTGTCATACTGTAAGGAATTCCTTGAATTTTAAGAAGTTCAATGTTTTTTCTTATTCTTTCAGAAATAAAAAAACCATTTTTAATATCAGTGTTAGGTAAGAAAATTATAAATTCTTCTCCTCCGTATCTTCCAACAAAATCATAGCTTCTAAGTGATTTTGTTATTGTATTGGCAATGCATTTTAGTACAAAATCACCTTTTTGATGTCCAAAAGTATCATTAATTTTTTTAAAATCATCAATGTCAACCATTAAAAGGCAGTGGTTTTTACTAATTTCGCTTTTTTCAAAATATTCGAGAGTTTTATTTATAAAAACATCTTTTAAATATAATTCAGTTAACCTATCTTTCATATAGAAATTTTCATTTTTAATAGAAATATAATAATTAGAAATAAGTAATGAAAGTAAATATAAATGATTAATGTCTATATTGGTTTTAATGTTAATTTTTTTATCAAGATATATAAAACCAGTAAGTAGATTTATATCGGAAAAGTTATTGTTGTATAAATGTCTTCTGTAGTATTTATTATTATAAATTGGAATTATAATAATTTGAAAAATTTCAGAATTTTTAAATATAAAATTTTGAGGTTTTGATAAGATAGATAAATCATTTTTCCAAATCATATTAATGGGTTCATTATTAAGAAAAAAAATATTTTTATTATAGTATTCAAATTCAATTTTAAAATCATTGTTTCCGTTATTTTGAAAAAAAATTATCCTATCAAAATTCAAATCATCTAATAGCTGTACTAAAATATTATTAAATGATTTATTTTTATTAAAATTTAATATATAAAAACTATAATTATTAAAAAAATTAACTTGTCTATACTTTATATTTATAAAACTGTTATCTTTTATAAAAGATTCAATTTTACTTAATAATTTATTATAATGTGGAAATAATGAGGAATCTAAATAAACTTTTTCTAAATGTTTTTTATATAAAGTCAATTTTTTTAGGTAATAATTTAGATATTTGTTATTTAATGACTTTAAACACTTTACATATTTATAAAAAAGAAATATTTTAATATAGTTACTTGAAGAAAACCAGTAATCAAGTTCTTTTAATTTAAAATACTTATTCAAATATCTATAAACAATTTCTTCAGATTTATTTGTTTTAGATAATTTTAAATAAAGGATAATATTAGGAGGAATAAAATTTAAATTATTATTATTATTATTTATTGTGTCTAGCAAAGATTCAATAATATATTCTCTTCCTAATATATTATAACCAAAATCAAAAATAATTTCGTATATAAGATCGATATTTATTAATTTTTGTTGTGATTTTATAGATTTTTTTAAAAAAGAAGCAAAGTCTTCTATATCATTTAAATAATTTAAATTAAAATTAATCTTTTTTAAATCAATTTTTAATAAATCAAAAATAATATATTTATAAAAAGATAAAGAAAAATAATATAAATCTAGTATTTCTTCAATTATTGTATGATCTTTTTTAATATTTTCATATATGTTTAAAAGATTATAAAATATTGTTATTATATAATTTTCTTCCTTATTTACAATTAAAAAATTTGAGATAATAATAGAAAATTGTAATATTCTCCTTAAATAATTATTATTATAATATAGATTTTCATTAAAAAGAGAATTAAAATATTTTTTTAATATGGCATTAATTTTATTAAATTTTAATCCATTATAACAGTTTATTGTATAATTACAAAGAGCAAGTGCAAAATAGTTAATATTATGAAGGCTTTTAGATATCTTGAGTGCTTTATATGAAACATTAATCTTTTGTTTTATATCAATTTCAAGTAAGTTCTTATTGTTTAATGCTACAAAATAGAGAGTGTTATCAAATAATTTAAGAGAAATTTCATATGCTTTTAAAAGATAGATAGATGCTTCATAGTATTTTTTACTTCTATAATAAAATGTTCCAAGGTTGCTTAATGCTCTAAAAATAAAATATTTATTATCATACTTTATTGCTATTTTATAAAGATAATTTGAATAAGCCTTTGATTTTTTATGATTTTGTTGATAAAGTAAAGAGTAGGATATTTTATAAATGGAGTTAAGATATAACTCATTTTCTTTGTCAATTTCATTAAAAGAGTAAAGAAATCTTATAAACTTCTTTGATATTTCAATTGTTTGAGTAGTTTTAAAATTTAAAAAATAGTATGAGCTTATAAGTGAATAATAAATTTTTAAATCGGTATTGTTAAATAGATCTTGATATTTTTCAATAGTTTCAACTATATCTTTAGATTCATTAATTTTCCCATATGTTAAAAATATAAATAATTTAGAAAATAGAATTATATAATTATTTTTTAATTTATCTTTCTTATTGAGTAGAAGATCTAGTTTTTCAGTGATTTTATTGCTGTTATTTTTATAATATATTAAATAATAAGAAATTTGAAAAATAATAGAAGATAAATTATCTTTTAATTTTTTAAAATTTAATGTCCTATTTTTAACTTTTTTTAATAATTCAAAATACTCTTTCTCATTTATAAAATGGTTTGAAACAAAATATTTGTATAGAACTTTTTGGTAAAATATTTCAGCTGCAAATTCGTAGTTTTTAATTTCAATTAAATACAAGATAAGTGCATAAATTTCATTATTGTTTAAGTTATCAAAGTTTTGAAGGTAAATTTTGCATACATTTTCTAATATTTTCTTTTTATTGTGTTTTTGAGAAATATATTCAAGGACAAGCATTCTTGTAATTCTAATATCTGCTGGTAAAAATCTTCCTTCATCAATATTAATTAATATTTTATTCTTTATTAGAAAATTAATTATTGGTATGAGATTATGTCCTTCGATATTTTTAAAATATTCAATTTTAGATGGTTTATCAAAATAATAAAAATAAAGAGAAAATATTTTTAAATCAATATTTTGAATTAGTTTAAATATTAATCCAATTTCTTTATTTAATAAAAGATTTGATATTTTTTTTTGGTTAAAAAATATATTATTATTTTTTAATATTAAAAAGTCTGTAAAATTATTTTGTAAAATAAAAATTAATTTATCAAGATTTAAGTTTGCTAAATTTTCTTTTTCCTCGTTTGCAATAAAAGAAAATTTTATTAGAAAATTAACAAAATATTCAAATAAATTTTTATTTTCATCGAGATTTATAAAATGTTTATAAGTTATTATTTTAAAAAATTTTAATTCATTATACTTTAGAGTATTTATAAAAAAAGCAATATTGGAATTTTCAAGTTTATAAAGAGTCATTAAAAATTCTAAACTAAATTTATCCATGTAATCAAAGTTATTAATAAAAATTATGATGTTATAGGATTTTGTGATAGTTTCAATTAATTCTATTAATTCATTTATAATTTTTTTAATTTGGAATTTTATAATATCATCATGTTTATGATATAATTTGTTTATTATAATATTATTATAATCTATAAAGGATTTGGTATATAAATTTTTTGATGTCTTTTCTATAAAATCATAAAGTAAAGAAAATTTATCTGGAGTTCCATTTAAATTTAAAAATATAATATTGTGTTTTATTGATAAATCTTCAATTAAGTTAGAAATTAATATCGAAAGATATGATGGGAAACCTGCCAAGTTTATAATATGTGGGTTGTTACTAAATCGAAAATTATTTTTTACTTCAAAGTTTATAAAAGAATATAAATTATAATTATCATTTTTATATATAAAATTATTAAACTCATTTTTAATATCTTTAATTAATGGTTCAAAAAAATCTATTGATATTTTAAAATTATTTGAATAATAATGTAAAATATAGTTAAATTTTTCTTCATCAATTATAAGTTGGTCTTTAATAACAGGTTCATAATTATAAATCTTAAGTTGATTCGAAGCAATATTGGATAAAAAGTATAAATCTTTCGAAAGGTTAGAATTACCTTTTATTAGAATAAAGTAAGGGTAATTGTTATTATCAAGAATTATATAATCTAAAGAGATATTGCCTATAGAAATATTAACTTTATTAGCCCAATTAACTATAAATACTAATTTTTTTAGAACTTCTATTTTTTCGTTATTATCAAGATTAATTTTTGATAAAGGTCTAAATTCAAAGTAATCAAATAAAATTAAAACTGAATGGGTATTTATATAAAAATCATCAATGTAATAAATTTTTTGAATATTATTAGGTGATTTTATAAAAGGTAAAGAATTATATTTATTTTCTAAATAAAGATCAAATAGTTCATTAAAATCATCATTTGTAATATTATTTAAAATAATTCCTATATATCTTTGATTAGTATTATGATCATATATATATGAAAAAGAACAATTTTTTACTTCAAGAAATGTTTCAAGTATTTCATAAAAAAAGTTAATAAATTTCATCAATTAAATTTTAAATAATTATTAAATAAATTCAATAAAATTTAGTTAAAAAAAGTTAACAAAAATATAAATTACTTTAAAAAAAATTAAATTATTATAAATTGATTTTGGATATAATTTATGAGAAGAAAAGATATTTCTAATTTTATAAAATCTGATTTATTATTACTTTCTGCATCTTTTATATGGGGATTTGCATTTGTTGCTCAAAGAAAAGCAATGGAAAATATAGGCCCATTTTTATATAATGGTATAAGGTTTTTTTTAGGGGCTTCTTCTTTATTACCTTTATATTTTTATGATAAGATAAAAAATCCTCAAATTTTCAATAAAATAGTATATAATAAAAATAAGAAAATAAATTTAAAACTTTTTCTACTTGGACTTATTTTATTTATAGCTTCTTCTTTTCAACAAGTTGGAATTGTTTTTACTGATGCTGGGAAAGCTGGTTTTATTACAGGTTTGTATGTTGTTTTGGTACCAATATTTGGCATTATTATTAAAAGAAAAACAAGCTTATTTAAATTTATTGCAGCAATTATTTCTGTTGTTGGTTTATATTTTTTATCTATTAAAGAGAATTTTACTATTTCTAAAGGTGATTTTCTAGTATTAATAGGAGCTTTTTTTTGGGCTATTCATGTTTTATATATAGATTATCTTGTAAAAAATGAGAACCCACTTAAAATATCACTATTTCAATTTTATATCTGCTCATTATGTTCATTGTTAATTTCTATTTTTTTTGAAAAAATTAACATATTAAAAATATATGATGCAATTATTCCTATCCTTTATGGTGGTATTTTATCTGTTGGTATTGCATATACTTTGCAAGTTTTTGGACAAAAAAAAGCTCATCCATCACATGCTGCTATAATATTAAGTATGGAGAGCGTTTTTGCAGTTATAGGTGGTTTTTTAATTTTAAAAGAAGTACTAAATTATAGAGAAATATTGGGAGTTTTTTTGATGTTTTTTGGGATGATTTTTTCTCAAATATTTAATAAGTAATTTTTTAATTATTATTATTAGCTTTTCTGTATTCATCTATTAGATGGTTAAAAAGATCTTTAATTTTTAATGTGCCATTCTTATCTGTAAGGGTAAAAAATATAATTTTTTTTTCATTTTTAAATGGAAAATTTTTAATTATATTTAAAAGATTTTTCGAATTTTTTAAGTAAATAAAAATAAAAGATTCTTTATTAAAATCTGAAGTTTTAAGAAAATAATCTAATCTTTGCTCCATAGGAAAGAATGAAGCTTCTTCTATGGATTCCTTTATAGATTGAGATAAAGTAATATTTTGATCATCGGGGAAAAAATCTAATATAAAATCATGTTCAAATATGCTTAATAAATATTCTTTTATTTTTAGAAATTCTTCATAGGAAAAATTGTTAATTAATATAATATTTTTATTGATATTCATAAAAATATTAAATCATACATATTGACATTTGTAAAGTTTTTTTTAAAATCTAGTTGAATATTTGAATTACTAAATTTATTAATCGGGCTGTAGCGCAGTTGGCTAGCGCACTACTTTGGGGTAGTAGGGGTCGCTGGTTCAAATCCAGTCAGCCCGATTTTTTTATATTTGCATTCCTAAAAATTGACTTTGGTAAAGTTGATAATAAAATCCTTTTTTATTTAATAATTCTTCATGGGTACCTGTTTCTATTATTTTTCCTTCATTCATTACAATTATTTTATCAGCATTTTTAATTGTAGAGAGTCTATGAGCTATTACAAAACAAGTTCTTCCTTTCATGAGTTCTTTCATTGCCTTTTGAACATGAATTTCAGTTAATGTATCAACATTGCTAGTAGCCTCATCTAATATTAATATATCAGGATTTTTTAAAAAGGCTCTTGCAATTGTGATTAATTGTTTTTCTCCTACTGAAATATTAGTTGATTCTTCATTAATTACTGTATTGTAACCATCAGGTAGCAAAGAAATGAAATGGTGGGCATAAGCTTTTTTAGAAGCCTCTATAATCTCTTCATCTTTAGCTCCATCTTTACCATAAGCTATATTCTCTTTTATTGTACTATTAAATAACCATGTATCTTGAAGAACCATTCCTATAAATGATCTTAAATTTTTTCTTTTAATTGTTTTTATATTAATATCATCTATTAATATTTGGCCATTGTTTATTTCATAAAATCTCATAATAAGGTTAACTAGAGTAGTTTTCCCTGCACCAGTTGGTCCTACAATAGCTATCATTTCCCCTTCATTAATATTTAAAGAAAAATCTTCTATTAATCTTTTTTCAGGTAAATATGAAAAGTAAACAGAATTAAATTTAACTTTACCTTTAATTTCTATTAATTCAATACTATTTTCATTTTCTTTTTCTATTTCATCTTCATCAAGTAATTCAAAAATTCTTTCTGATGCTGCAATAGTTGATTGAATTAAATTAATTATATTTGAAATTGCAATTATTGGTTGTGTAAATTGGTTTGAATATTGAATAAAAGCTTGGATATCACCAATAGTAATTATTTTTTTTGTTACAAATATACCACCAACAACAGCAATGATTACATATCCGATATTAGAAATAAAATTCATAATCGGCATAATAATTCCTGAAAAAAACTGTGCTTTCCATCCAACATTATATAATTTTTCATTAATACTTGAAAATTTATCTATTGAATCTTTTTCTCTATTATAACTTTTTATTATAATATGACCAGAGAATGATTCCTCTATATGACCATTTATTTCCCCTAATATTTTTTGTTGTTCTCTAAATTGTTTTTGAGATTGTTTTGCAATAAAAGAAGTTGAGAAAATGCTTAGAGGTAAAGTTAAAATAGTAATTAATGTAAGAAGGGGGTTGATTGTGAGCATCATTATGATAACTCCTATTATAGATATAATAGAAGAGAAAACCTGAACAAGTCCTTGTTGTAAAGTAGAGCTTATAGTATCAATATCATTAATAAATCTACTAAGTATATCTCCATGAGTTTTTGAATCGTAATATTTTAAAGGTAATTTATTAAGTTTATTCATCATCTTTGATCTTAGATTTTTAACGAGTTTCTGAGAAACTCCAGCCATAATATATTGTTGAACATAATTAAATAAAATTGTAACAATATACATTAAAGAAAGATTGAAAAGTATTTTATAAATTTTTTGGTAATCTATTCTATAATTAGGAGAAAAATATCTTGCTATTATACCTTCAAAAAGAATAGTTAATGCTTTTCCCATTATTTTAGGGGCAAGAATGGCTAAGATTGTGGAAAATATTGTAAATAAAAGAACAATTAATAAGGAAATATAAAATGGTCTAAGTTCAAAAAGTAGTCTATTAAGTGTTTTGTTAAAATTTTTCGGTTTTTCAGGGGGAACTCCAAGATGTGCTCCCGGGCCTCTAAAACCAGGCCCTCGCATACCTATTCTTAATGTAGGTGTGCTTGTAGTTTGAAATTTATCTTTTTCTGACATTTATAACTCCTAATATAAAATTTTTAAAATAATGTTTGTTTATAATAAAATTTTTATCTTTTATATTAAATGCAGAATATCTTCTTCTGATAGTTGTGATTTAACAAAATTTTTATAAACTTCACATGTTTTTAATAAACTATTATGATTCCCAATACCTGCAATTTTACCATCTTCTAAGACAATAATTTGATCTGCATCAAGAATTGTTGCAACTCTTTGGGATACAATTATAACTGTAGAGTCTGCACAAAATTTTTTAAGTTCTGATCTAATTTTACTATCTGTTTTGAAGTCTAAAGCTGAAAAAGAATCATCAAAAATATAGAAAAATTTTTTTTCTGCAATAGCTCTAGCAATAGAAATCCTTTGTTTTTGCCCACCTGAAAGGTTTGTTCCTCCTTGAGCAATTATAGAATAAAATTTATGCTGCATTTTTTCAGCAAATTCACTTACCATAGCAATATTAGCAGCATTTAATATATCATTTTCATTGATTTCTCTACCAAATTTAATATTGTCAAAAATAGTATTACTAAATATAATAGGTTTCTGTGGAGAATAACCAAAAAGATTTCTTAATTCATTTTGGTTAAAATCTCTTATATCAATATTACCAATTGTAATTTTACCACTTGAGACATCGTAAAATCTAAGAAGTAGATATATTAAAGTGGATTTTCCAGCTCCTGTATTTCCGATTATAGCAGTAGTTTTGTTTTCGGGTATAGAGAGGCTTATATTTTCAAGAACAGGTTCTTTGCTTAAAGGATAATAAAAAGTTACATTATCAAAAATTATTTCTTTGTTTTTTAATTTTGATATTGTAGTAACATTTTTATTTAATTTAGTAACTTTATCTTTTATGCTATTTTCCTTATTTAAAACCTCATCAATTCTATTAATGGATGCGACCGCTCTAGGTAGAAATGTAAAAATAACTGAAATCATGCCAAAAGCAAAAAGTATCTGAATTACATATTGTAAAACTGCCATAAGATCGCCTATATTTAATTTTTTAAGATCAATTAATTTAACACCATAAGAAATGATTGCAATTGTAGTAAAGTTCATTATAAACATCATTAAAGGAAAGATAATTGAGTTAATTCTATTTACTAACAAAGCACTTCTTGTAAGGTCAATGTTAGCAAGATTAAATCTAGATTCTTCATAATCTTCTTTATTAAAAGCTCTTATAACTCTTACACCTAATATATTTTCTCTAACAATTAAATTTATTTTATCTATTTTATTTTGAAGTTGTTTGAATAGAGGCATGGTTTTTATTATCAATAAACTTATTCCAAAAAAAAGTAAGGGTAAGGAAACAAAAAGTATACTTGAAAGTTTAGAGTTTATAGAAAAAGCCATAATTATTCCACCTATAGAAAGTATAGGCGCACGAATTACCATTCTCATCATCATAATGGAAAATTGTTGAATTTGTATAATGTCATTTGTATTTCTATTAATTAGAGAAGCGGTGGAAAAGGAATCAAATTCAGCAAGGGAAAAGCTAGTTACTTTATTAAAAACTAAATATCTTAGATCTTTAGCATAAGATGCAGCAATTTTTGCAGAGGTAAGATGAGATAATACACCGAATATTACACTAATAAGAGATATGAAAAGCATTTTTAACCCTATTTGAATTATATAATAAATGTCTTGCTTGGTTATTCCCTTATTTACAATATTTGACATCATATTTGGAAGGTATAGATTAAGCAAGGCTGCTATAGCTACTAAAATTATAGTTATTAATGCTTTAATCGTATAAGGTTTGAAATGTTTTAATGTTGTTGACATAAAAATTTCCTTAAAAAATATTAATTATTAAAAATTTTTTAAATTTTAATGTTATTTAAACTTAAAATAATTTTGTTAAATAAATATTTTAAATTTTCTCTTTCTTCCTCTGTGAAGGAATTTATTATTTCTTCTTCTATATTTTTTATAATATCATATGTTTTTAATGAAATTTCTTTTCCTTTCTCAGTAAGTTGGACATAAAGAACTCTTTTGTCTTCTTCTTTTGATATTTTTTTTACAAGTTTATTTTTTTCTAATTTTTTAATTATAACAGTTACAGTAGAAGCTTTTACATGAATTTTCTTTGAAATTTCATTTAATGATAAGAAATTATTTTTAAGTAAAAGAAGTAAAATTGGAGGTTGACCAGGATGAAGATTTAGTTTTTCAAGTTTTGAATATAATAAAGAAAATATTTTTTTTGATAATTCAAATATTAAATTTAAATATTTTAAATCTTCTTTATATTCCATAAAATAATAGTTAAGTAAATTTAATAGTTAGATATCTAATAATTAAAATATTTTTAAAAAAAGTCAATTAATTTTAGGAAATAAAATTAAAAAATTAAAAATTATTATGGTAAAATTAAGAAAAAAAATAAAATGAAAAAATTTATAATACTTCTATGTATTGAAAAATAAAAATATAAAGTTAATATATTTTAAAAGTTAAATATTAATTTTTAATATAAATTTACAGGGGATTAAAGTGAAAGTATATATTTCTTTTGATTTTGAAGGTATAGCTGGGGTTGCTTTTTGGAGAGAAACTGATAATGATATGAAATGGAATAAATTAGCAACAGAGCAACTTAAAGCATTTATAAATGGTATTAAGAATAAAAATAAAGATGCTGAAATTATTGTTTCGGATTCACATTCTTTTGGTTCATCTTTATTATGGGAAGAATTGGATGGAGTTAAGTTGATAAGAGGTTGGCCTAGGGTTTATTATATGATAGAAGGTATTGATGATACATTTACTGATTTAGTTCTTTTTGGGTATCATACTTCCCCTTCGGAAAATGGTATGATGGGCCATACATATTCTTCTTCATCTTTTTATACTATTAAAATAAATGAAGAAATAGTTGATGAAGCAAGAATAAATTCCTATTTTGCATCTGAGTTTAATGTTCCTCTTTCTTTTATTTATGGAGATAAACAGACTATAGAAACTGCTCCAGGATATCCTGATTCTATAGAATATTGTATATCTAAAGATTCTATTTCAAGGTTTTGTGGAATCATGAATCCTAAAAATGAAATTTTAAGTTTACTTTATAAAAAGGGTGAAGATTTAGGAAAAAAAAGAAAAATAATTTATCCCAAAAGAAATGATAAAGGCGAAATATATCCTTTAAATTGTGAAATTGAATTTTTAGATACTGCTAGAGCAAAATTAGCATCAATTCTACCTTATGTTAGATTAATTGAACCAAGGAAAATACAATTTTTTTCAGAAAATATGAAACATTTTTATAGAACCTTGAATGCAATATCATTAATTTGTTATTCTGTAAATGCAATAAAATAAATATTTTTTTGATAAAAATTTTTTATACTAAAATGTATTAATATATTATTAAGTAGAAATTGGGGATTAATATGATAATAAAAAACAAGGTACAAAAAAAACTTACTAAAAAAGATTTAAATTATCTATTAATTCTTTCAAAACAATTTCCTACAATTGAAAATGCAATTACAGAGATAATTAACTTAAATGCAATTTTAAATTTGCCTAAGGAAACAGAACATTTTATCTCTGACCTTCATGGAGAATATGAAGCTTTTATTCATGTTAAAAATAATGCATCTGGAGAAGTAAAAAGAAAAATAGAAACATTTTTTGAAGATAAGCTAAGTAGTGAAGAAAGAAAAGAGTTTGCTAACTTAATCTATTATCCTAAAGAAAAACTGGACAGAGTGCTAAAAGAATTTAAAAGTGATATAGAAAGAATAAATTGGTATAAAGAAACACTATATAATTTAATATTATTCTGTAGGTATGTATCTTCAAAATATACAAGATCAAAAGTTAGAAAAGCATTGCCCCAAAATTTTAGCTATATAATTGATGAACTATTAAATGAAGATAGAGAAAAAAGACATAAGAAGAAATATTATAATTCAATAATCGAAGCTATTATTGAATTAAATAAAGCTAACGAATTTATTATTACTCTTTCAGAATTGATAAAAAGATTTATTGTTGGTAGAGTTCATGTTCTTGGAGATATATTTGATAGGGGACCTGGGGCTGATATTATAATGGAAGAACTCATAAATTATCACTCAGTCGATATAACTTGGGGTAATCATGATATATTATGGATAGGAGCAGCATCAGGAAATCCAGCATGCATTGCAAATGTAATTCGTATATCATTAAGATATGGTAATCTTGATACTTTAAGAGAAGGTTATGGTATAGATCTTCTTCCTCTTGCCACCTTTGCTCTAGATTTTTATAAAGAAGATAAAGCATTAAAGTTTGTGCCAAAAGTTAAAGATGATGAATTTAGCAAAAGTGAAATTGACCTTATAACAAAAATGCATAAAGCTATTACTATTATTCAATTTAAACTTGAAGGTCAACTTATTAAAAAAAGGCCTGAGTTTGAAATGGAGGATAGATTGCTTCTTGATAAGATAGATTATAATAATTATAGGGTTAAAATAAATGGCAAAGATTATGAGTTAAATGATAAATTTTTTCCAACTATTGATCCTAATGACCCATATAAATTAACAAATGAGGAAAACAAGGTTGTAGAAAAGCTAATAGCTTCATTTATTAATAGTGAAAGACTTGCGAAGCATGCTCGATTTCTTCTTTCAAATGGAGAGATAATTTTAAAATATAATGGTAATTTACTTTTTCATGGGTGTATTCCTATGACAAAAGAGGGTAAATTTAAAAAATATTTTGTTGAAGGAAAGGAATTAGATTTTAAACAATTTATTATGCTATTATCTAAGCATGTGAGAACTGGCTTTTTTTCAAATAACAAAGAGGAAAAAGAGTATGGAGGAGATATAATGTGGTATTTATGGTGTGGCCCAGCATCTCCTCTTTTTGGAAAATATGCAATGAAGACATTTGAAAGGTACTTTATAGATGACAAAGATACACACAAAGAAGAAAAAAATCCTTATTATGAGTTTAGAGAAGATGAAGGTGTTGCAAAAGAAATATTAAAAATGTTCGATTTGAATGAAGAAAAAGGTCACATTATAAATGGTCATATGCCAGTTAAAGTAAAAAAAGGAGAATCACCTGTTAAAGCAAATGGAAGATTAATAAATATTGATGGAGGGTTTTCAAAAGCTTACCAATCAGAAACTGGTATTGCAGGATATACTTTAATATTTAATTCTAGGGAATATGTTTTAGGTGTACATAAACCTTTTGAATCTTTAAAAAAAGCTATTTATGAAGGTTATGACTCAATTCCAGATACTCTTGTTATTGAGAGATTAAATAGAAGGCTTTATATTAAAGACACTGATATAGGTAAAGAATTAAAGATTCAAATTGAAGACTTAAAAAATTTAATAGAAGCTTATACATTAGGTTTAATAAAAGAAAAAGATAAAAAAAATTAATTTTACAGGATAAAATATGATACCAATAAGAGATTACAATAAAACCAAAGGTTTTTCATTTTTTAACTGGCTTATATTAATTACAAATATTGTAATATTTGTTTATCAGGTAAAAATGAATGATAGAGAACTTAATGAATTTATTATGAAATATGCTTTTATTCCCCAAAGATTTTTCCAAGATCCTCTTACTTACTTTTATACTCTTATTACTGCAATGTTTTTACATGGAGGCTTTATCCATCTGATAGGAAATATGTTGTTTTTATATGTCTTTGGCGATAATGTCGAAGATGCTTTAGGGCATTTAAGGTATCTTGTTTTTTATTTTTTAGGGGGTATAATTGCTTCTTTAGTTCAAGTTTTTTTTACAAATGACCTTTCTATCCCAAATATTGGTGCTTCAGGTGCTATTTCAGCAGTAATAGCTTCATATATGGTTCTTTTCCCTGGAGCAAAAATAGTAACTATTGTTCCAATATTTATATTCTTGTATACAATAAATGTTCCTGCTATAATTTTTCTATTTGTATGGTTTATAATTCAATTTTTTTCAGGGGTTGCTCAGATTTATGAAGGTCAGTTTAACAATGTTGCATATTGGGCCCACATTGGTGGCTTTATTTTTGGATTGTTTTATGCTTTAGTTGGCAGAAAAAAGTATTTAAAAAAATATAGAAACTTTGATTATAGAGTTAGAGAATAGTCTTTTAATAAATTCCTATTTTTTAAATATTAGTTCCTGAATTAGATAAGTTTGTTTTCTCAGTGGAATTTCTGATATAATTTTTCCTGATGGCGAGATTATCATTGTGTAGCCGGAGTTTGTAGCTCTTAAAATATATCTTCTATAATTTGCTGCATGGATTCTTGAAAGAAGTGTTGTTTGATATGCTCCTTTTAAATGATCAAACAAAGCATGATTTGTTAAAACAACAAAAAAATCAATATTAAAATTTTTAATAAATAATTTTGATATTCTATCAAATACCTCTTCGTAACACATTAAAACAGCAAATTTTAATCCTTTATAATTAAAAACAGTATATTTTTCACCAGGTTTTACATCATAATCAAAAGGTAAAGGATTTACAGAATAATAAGTATGTTCAATTTTGCCTTCATTAGAAAATAATAGAGCAGCATTATAATTTTGGTAGACAGGATGGTTAAAAACCCATGGAGAGCAACCAAGGAGAATGCTTATATTTAATTTTTTACATAAGTTAGAAATTGGAATTTTTAATCTTTCATCATTGATGACATCGCCGGGAATTGCATATTCAGGCCATATTGCCATATCAAATTTTTCATTAAAATAAGCTTCTTCAGTTAGTTTTAAGTAACTATCTAGAATATATAATACATGGTTTTTTCTGTGTTCCCAGCTTTCCCTAAAATTACCTTGTATTAGAGCAAATTTTATTTTAGCATAATTATCTTTTTTTCTCATAAATGTTTTTTCTAATATAAGATCGTTTAAATAAAGTGAGTAAAATATTGATGAAAGAATAAAGATTATATATATAAAAATTGAAATAAAAACTCCCTTTTTACTTTTTGAAAAATAAAAGCTTATTATCAACTGAGAAAATAAAATTATGATAAATGTAACACCGTATACTCCTATAAACTGAATATATGGGGATGATAAAGGGAAAAAATAAGCCCATGTATAAAGAAATGCCCCTATTTTTGTTTGATCAAGAATAAAAAGAAGAATTAACCAGATAAATGGAAAAGCAGGGAAAAAAAATTTGTTTTTAAAAATTTTATTTAAATATTTTATATTTATAATATAATCAAAATGGAATGAAATAAAGTAATATAAAAATAAAACAAAAGTAGCAATAGGATAAATTATTTTGGAGTATATATTCATCCATGAAAAGTAAAATGTTCCTCCAGTTAATGAGAAAAGTATTAAAGAAATATTAAATAAGTACTTATCTTTTTTAATGATATAAGTGTAGTATATTAAAAATAAAGGTATATTGAAAAAAAGTATGAGATTTGTGTCAGAAGTTACAGATAAATTAAGAAGAAAAGCTGATAATAAAGAAAAGAAAAAATAAAAAAAAGTTTTGGAGTTTTTTAATTTATTTAAATAATTTTTATAAATATATTTTAAAGTTTTCATTTTATATTAACCTTATAAATAGTTACAAAAATAAGAAAAATGTCAATTTTGAAATAATTCCTTATAGTTTTTTAAAATTTTTTAATTTAATAAAATGTCAAAAGAAAAATGAAATTATTTTATTAAAAAATTTAAGATATATTATGAATATTATTATTGATAAGATTAAAACTAAGAATGTTGATGAAACAAAAGAGGTTGCTCTTAATTTTGCTAAAATCTTAAAATCTAATGATATTGTTATACTTGATGGAGAACTTGGTAGTGGGAAGACTGTTTTTATGAAAGGAATTGCAAATTACTTTAAAATAGAGGAAGATATTATTTCTCCTACTTTTCTCATTGTTAATTCTTATGATATAAAAGTAAATTTTGAAAATATTGTTACAAATAATAATAATTCTTTAAAATTAAAAATAAATCATTTTGATTTGTATAGAATTGATGATTTTGATGAGCTTTATTATATTGGAATAGAGGAATATATTGAAAGTAGTGGTAATATAAATTTTTTTGAGTGGGGGATGAAATTTTTAGAAAATTTTATAGAATATAATATAAACAATATATATATTGTTAAGTTAAAAGTTTTATCAGAAAATGAAAGAGAGATAAAGATAGAAAAACTAGTGAAAGAATAAAATTTTTAAGGGACTATATGAATATTTTATTTTTAGATAGTTCTACAGAAAAGTTATATGCTGGTTTATGCAAAGTTAAAAATTTTAATGAGTTTAATAAAATAAATAAATTTAATTTAGAAAAAGAATATAAATTAATAGTAAAAAATAGTGATCTTTTTGAAATCTATCAAATAATAATAGATGCAGGATTTAAACATACTGAAAATATATACGAAATAGTTTTAAATATTCTTAATTTAGGTAGACTTGATAATGTAAGTGATATAGATTTGGTTGTTTTAGGTGCAGGACCTGGCTCATTTACAGGTATTAGAATTGCTTATTCATTTATTAAAGGATTATTAGTAAATTCTGATATTAAGATTATTGAAATTCCATCTATATTTATTAAATTTATATCTTTTGTTTTTAATAATGGATTTATAAGTGAAGATGATATAATAGTACCCCTTATTTTTGGTAAAAAGAAAAAATTTTATGGAATGATACAAAGAGCTAAAGATTTAGAAAAAATTTTTAAGGAAAAGGGAGAAATAAATTTAATAAAAGATTTTTACTATTTTGATTTTGAGATTAAAAATATTTTCTCAATTTTAAAAGATGTTATTGATAAAGATAACAATAAAAATATAAAGTTGTTCTTTGATTCTGAATTTAATCAGAATGAAGAATTTTACAATGAATTTTATAAAAATAAAAATTTATTATTGATTCAAGAAGAAAAAAATATTAATCTTTATACATCCAAAATTGAAGTTGATCTTGAGAGAGTATTTTTATTTGTTTTAACTTATTTAAACAAAATATTTAAAAATAGTATAGATAAAATAGAGCCTTTTTATTTAAGAGAACCTGATGCGTATGAAAACTTAAAAAAGTTATAATATGATATATTTATTAAATATTTTATTTTTGTTTTTTAGAAATTCTTTCATTTAAAAAAATATTTTTTAAGAATAAATAATTTCTTTTCTTTTTAAAAAAAGTTACTTTTAAGGTATATTTTAATGTTAGATAAATTTAAAATTATTGAAATTGAAAATATTGAACTAAAAGAAAATATTGAAATATCGATATTATTATCAAAATATTTAAAGAAAAATAATTTAAGTTATTTTAATATAAATGATATAGTTGATAAAAAATTTATTTTAAATCTTAATAGTTCTTTTTATGGTCCTTTTTCTTGGAATGATAATTTTACATTCAAAAAAAGAATTAGTTGCGATGTTTATAGTCTAATTAAATCTGAAAAAGGATTATATTATTTAAATCTTTTAGAAAAACCTAAAAATACAATAAAAATCTCCATTTTTCATGATAAAGAAAGATTTTATTCAATTTATAATGAAAGCTTTTTAGGCCAAAGTTTAAAAATTTATCCATTTCCTTTAGAAAAAATAAACTTTATTTTATGTAAAAAAATTGACCTCAATCAAAATATTATTAAAAAAGACCCTATAGATTATAAAAATATTAATTTTGTTGAAGAGGAAGTTAATAATATTTTTTATAAATTAACAGGTATAGATCTTGATAATATAGAAAATTCTCATCTAATAATAAAACTTGATCTTTATTCTTCTCTTGTTCCATGGGAAATACTTATAAAAAAATGTGTAAAGAATAAAAATACTATATCTTTTGTTTTTATACAATATGATTTAAGCAATAGAATAAAATTAAATTTTGATAATTTATCCAATACTTTTAACAAAAATATTTCATATTTTTATTTTAAACCTGAAACAAAAAATTCTGAAAAAGAAAGAGAGATAGCATTTAAAGGTAATTATGATAGAATTATTCTTGTTGATAGTGAAGAATTGCTTATTAATAATTTTAGAAATGATTTCATAACATTTATTTCTGCACATGGATATCTTAAAGAGAACTTTAATACAATTATTTTAAATGAAAAACCTATTAGTCTAGAAGTTGTAGAATCACTTAAATCCTCACCATTTTTTATTCTTTTTTTATCGTGCCTTATAACTATTTCATCAAAGGACAATATTATTAGGAAATTAATAAATAAAGGATTGAAAGAATCAATATTTAGTTCTTTTTTAATAGAGGACAATCTTTCTTATAATTTTTTTTATGAATTTTCTAAAGAATTAAATATTATAAATGATCCATTAATAAATTATATGTTCATACTTGAAAATAAATATAAAGATGGGTATGAGCTATTCAAATTTTTGTCATTTTATGATGAAAATAAAGTAACAAACATTTTAAATAGAGAAAAAATTTTTAACTAAAATATTTTTTTTACATTAAAATAATAATTATAGGGTGTTTTATTTATAATTATATTTTATAAAATAATTAATTAATTTATAATTATTTTTTAATTTTTTCATTATACAAATTTTGTGATTTTTTCATCTATTTCTAATATTAAGTATTTTTCTTTTATTAAAAAGGAAAGATCATTATTTAATGGATTTTTTTCAAAGTATAGAATTTTTTCTTTTTTATTATTTTTATCAATAAAGGATATTTTTAAATGATTAATTTTACTTTTTAAATTTATTTTGATACTTTTTTCATCATTTTCTGGAAAATATTTACAAAATATGATATATTTTTCTTCTTCAATTGTAAATTCTACAAATTTTCTCTCATTTGACCCTCTAAACTGAACTTCTTTTGTCTGATAGTTTATTTTTCTGTTAAAATTAATGAAAACAATTTTCGAAATTAGGTTATATAAAGAAAGACTTACAATATATTCGTTTTTTGAAATGGCTAGTTTTTCCATAAAATTGAGATCATTTAAAGTAACTAAAGCTTCCTGACAATATTTACAATTTTTAAGATGATTATTGTATAAATTTAAATCTGAATCAATATTGTTTGTAATAATATTATAAAAGTCTTCAATATCTAAATGATTAAATTTCATTTTTCCTCTTCTATTTTTTATTTTATATAATGTAAACTTATAATTCATTAATTTTATAATTTAAAATATTTATAATATATACTAAAGTTTTTAATAAAAAATTTCATTTTTTTAAAAATTTTTCTTTTATTCTTGTTAATCTTATTCTTAAAGCATTTTCCGATAAATTTGTTAGTTTTGCAATAATTGAAATATCTCCGGTAATATTATAGGTGGATATTTTTTCAAAAATTTTTTCTTTTTTCTCACTACTATCTATTTTATATATTTTATGTTTTAAAATTTCAAAAGTTTCATATTTCTTATTATTAGTATTTCTAAATTCATTTATTAAGTTTATCAAAACTGAAATTTCAATATTTAATATATTTGAAACTTCAACTATTAATTTTTCATCTAATATTTCATAATAATATAGGCAAAAAATAGCTTTATCAATACCATTTAATGAATCAATAATATTGTTTATAATCTTCTTATAAAAAGCTTGATCATCATTTAAATAATAACTACTATTTGAATCAATATAAATAGGAGTATTTTCTTCAATTTCATTTATACAATTTTTGCTGTTAATACTTTTACAATTTGAATAGATTTCGTTTAAAGAAATTTCTTCAATTTTCTTTTTAGTTGATTTTAAAAATTCATAAAGTTTTGATTTAATAACAAGTATTAGATATGTAGAAATACTGCTTTTTTTTATATCATAATTATTAATAATATAATCAATTTTTTCATAAAAATATAAAGCAAAGTCATTTGCAAAGTCATCATCGTTTCTAAAATTTTTAGAATAAAATATAATATATGGATATAAAATTGAAAATATATAGTCTAGTTCTTCTTTATTGAATTTATAATTTAAATTATTAGATTCAATTTTAGGATAAATGAAATTTTCAATCTTTTGAAATATTTGCTTTAAATCCAATTTTTGTCCCTTCATTTAGTTTGGATTCTATTATTAACTTAAAATTATGCAGTTCTAATATTTTTTTTGTTAATGATAGACCAAATCCAAGTCCTCCATATTTTCTTGAAAGATCTTTAGAATGCTGATAAAAAAGTTTAAATATATTATTAATTGTCTCCTCATCCATCCCAATACCTTTATCAATAATAAAAATATAAGCGTAATTTTCATCTTTCTCTATAGATATCATTATTGGTTTATTGTCTTTGTTGAATTTAATAGCATTATCAATAAGTTGTTTTATAGCTATTCTAATAAATTCTGGATTTATTTTGATAAATATTTCATTTGATTGAGTACTTAAAATTATTGGTGTATTTATATTCTCATATTCTTTAATAATAGATTTAACAAATTCACAAATATTTATTTTTTCTCTATTAAAATTTTTTATTTTATCAGATATTTGTATAAATAACAAAAGGTTATCAATCATATATGAAAGATTATTACTGTTTTTAATTATTATTTGGAGAGCTTTTTTCTGTTGTTGATTTAGTTCGCCAAGGTCTTCTTCATTTAAAAGATCAAGATATCCTTTGATTGTTACTAAAGGGGTTCTAAATTCATGTGTGATATTATAAATAAAAGAGTTTTTTAAGGTTTCAAATGATTTTAATTGTTCATGTGATTCTGTCAATTTAGCTTGGGATATTTGGTTCTTTCTTATAAAAATAATACTATTTAAAGATTTTGATAGCTCATCTACACAAGCTATAATAAGATTAATTTCTTCATTTAAAAAATCTATATCAAGATTTCTTGTAATTAAAACAAAACCGATCATTTCATCAACGAAAATTAAAGGTAAAATTAAGGCTTTTTTTGATTCATTAAAAAACTCAAATATTGTTTGATTTTTTTGTATTTTGTTGAAGATAAGAGGGATTTTTAAATTATTCATTGTAATAATTTCTTTTTCTTTTATTGAATATTGATATTTTGTGTTAATTATACCCATTTTTGAAACTAAATAAAAAGATGGTTCATTATAATCTTTTAAATATATTGCAGCTTTATCAATAAAAAAATGAATAGATAATTTTAATAAAAATTTTTGACAAATAATATCTTCAAATAGAAGATTGTTAAGTTCTGATAATATTTCTAAAATTATATTTGAATGAAAAATAGAGATATTTTTATTGTTATTTAATAATGTTGTACTCATATTCAATAATATCCTTTAATTATTAATCCATTAGAAGGTAAAGAAGGCCCTATTTTATCGATAAAAAAAAATGTTTTTATTGGAATAAAGTTTAAAAACTTATTTCTTATGTTTATGTTTTGTATAAGACTTTGATCTATTAATAACATTGAGTTGCTTAATTTTTCTTTAGTTAACTTGACAAGAGTATTTATTAAATTTGTTTTTGATAATTTATATAAAAAAAATGATTGAAATTTAGAAGGGGCAATATTTGAAAATAATTTTTCTTCAAAATTGATATTTTCTATAAAAAATTTAGTAAAAATATTAGACTTTTTATAAATATTAAATTTAAAAATATTTAATTTTAGAAAGTCTTTTAATTCTTCTGTTGTTTTTAAATTTGTAATTTTAAAGAAATATTCAAAAGGGGAGATCATATTTATAGAATTTATAAGGTTTTTGTTTACATCTGTAATAGTAAAATATGTATCTTTTTTTTCCCAGAACTCATTATAGATTTCAAAATTTAAATCTTTTTCAAAAAATAAAATGAGAAAAAAATTTTCAATTTTATTTTGGTTATATAATAATGAGGTATGTTTTTTCTCAAAATGTATTATATTGTATTTTATTTTTGATGAGAGAATATTATAAAAATTGAATGAAAAATCATATAATGATTCAGGAGATAAACAATTAGTTATAACAAGTAAATATTTAATTTTTGGTTCTTCTATATTTAAGTTATTTAAAAAAAAATGGTAGTTTTCAGTTGGGTATATTACATATTTAACATTTTCTGGTAAAATGAAATGAAAAACAGAGTTATTTGAAATATTGCCATCATTTATTAAGTATTTATTATTTATTAATATGAAGTTTTTATTTGAATATTTTTGATCGAATTCAAAAAATGTATCAAAATAAATATCATTAAAAAAAATTAAATTTATTTTATCCTTAACATATTCATTCTTTAATTCAATAGAAAATTTATTAATGTCAAAATTTTTATATACTTTTTGAAGAATACTCATATTAAAAATTACTAAAAATAAGTAGTTAGTTATTTAAAGGATATTCATTTTTTATTTTTTTGCTTTTTATGCATTTTAATAATTTCTTCAAAAGGAGGTAATTTAATTGTATCTCCCGCAGATATTCCTAATTTGTTAAAGAGTCCTTTATTTACTTCTAAAGCGTATCTAACTGGGTAAATTGAAGATACAGTATTTAATGAAAATGGTTCCATATCGTATATTCCAACAATAACGCCATCTTTTGTTATAAATGCAATCGAAAGAGGAATTTTAGTATCTTTCATCCAAAAAGAAACTACTTGATCATTTTCAAAAACAAAAAGCATTCCGTTGTATTCTGGTAAATTATCTCGTCCTGATAATCCTTTTTGTCTTTCTTCAGGAGTTAAAGCAATTTCAATAGATATTTTTTTATCCTTAATTTGAATAAAAAGTTTATTTGAACATGATTGAAAAATGGTTAAAAATTGTACAAATATTGTGATAATGATTAATAATTTAAAAAATTTTTCTTTATTAAAAAATATGAATGATTTCATAAATTTATCCTTTCATAAATAAAATATTATTTTGTTTAACTATATTGTCAAGTATAAAATAGTTAATTAAAATTATTGAATTAAAATTATATTTTAATATAATAGATTCAGGATAAATATTATGCCAAAAGAAAGAAAATTTTCTTTTATTAGAGATTTATTATTACCTTTAATATTATTATCTTTTGTTATATTTACAGGATATCTATTTTTTAATTTTCTTGTTGAATATGATGTTATAAAAATTGCAAAAAATAATATTGAAAATAAAAAAGAAGAAAAAAAAGAAAATATTGAATCCAAAAAAGATAAGAGTGAAAGTTTAAATGAAAAAGACAAAAACCTAAATTTTTTAGAAAGACTTTTTCTTTTATTTAAAAAAGATAACTTTAATAAAGATAAAACAGAAATATTATTAAAAGATAATAACAAAATATCAAGTTCTGATTTAAAGGATGAAAATATAATTATAGAATCAAAAAATAATTCAGCAGAAAACAAAATAGAAACTACAATAAATAATAATCAAGTAGAAGAGAAAAATATTTCTACTGTAGATAAGACTAAAGCTCAAGAAAGTGTAGTTGAGAATAAGAAACTTGAAGAACAAAAAAATATTGAAATTAAATATATAGAAAAAGAATATTTTATTTATCTTGTTGATGTTGATGAAAGTGGGAATATAATTTTTAGAAAAATTAAAGTCAAAATCAAATTTATTGACTCTCCAATATTTGAACTTATTAAAACTCTAATTTCATATAAAAGTTCTCAGTACAAAAATTTAATTCCAGAAGGAACACAAATAAAAAGTGCTTGGATAAAGAATGGTATCTGCTATGTTGATTTTAACAAGAATTTTTTAAATAATAAATTAGGATATAAAGGAGTTGAAGCTCAAGTTTATCAAGTTGTAAATACTATTATGCAATTCGAAAATGTTAAAGGTGTAATAATATATATAGAAGGTAAAGTTAGAAAATATTTTTCAGAAGAAGGTTTTATTATGGATGTAGTTTTTACCACAAAAGAAAAGTTATAGAATTTAAATGCTATTTTATATGTATTAAATAAGAAAAATAGGATCAGTTTTTCTAAATAAAAATTAAATTAAAAACTTATAATAAAAGGGGAAGATATATGAAGGAAGCTCCAAAGTTAAATTTAAAAAAGAGTTTTGAAGAATTTGAAAGAGGAAAAAAATTGGTTCCTGGTGGAGTTTTAGGGATAAGGAGACCTTATAATTTTGTAGAAGGTGAGTATCCAATTTATTTTGATCATGGAAAAGGTGGAAGGGTCTATGATATAGATGGAAATGAGTATATAGATTATTTAGCAGCATATGGGCCAATTATAATAGGTTATAGAGAAGAGGAAATAGATGAAGCAGTAATAAAACAAATAAGAGATAAAGGTTTTTGTTTTTCATTAACTCAAAAAGTTCAAAATGATTTGGCAGAAAAGCTAATATCTTTAATTCCATCTGCTCAAAAATGTATATTTGTAAAAACAGGCTCTGATGCAACAACTCTTGCTATTAGACTAGCAAGGGCCTATACTGGTAAAATAAAGATAGCAAGGTGTGGTTATCATGGTTGGCATGATTGGTGTGTTGAAGTAAAAGGTGGAATTCCACAAAAGCTCTATGAGGATGTACTTGAATTTGAATATAATGATTTTAATATGGTTGAAAAAATTGTTAATGAAAATAAAAATGACCTTGCAGCAATAATAATAACTCCAGTAGGTCATCCTCTTGCAAAACCAGTAGAAGAGCCAAAAGATAATTTCCTTCAAAAATTAAGAAAAATAACTGAAGAAAATGGAATAGTATTGATTTTTGATGAAATTAGAAGTGGTTTTAGAGTGTCAATAGGTGGAGCTCAACAATATTATGGTGTTATCCCGGATTTGTCTGTTTTTGGAAAAGCTATGGCAAATGGATATGCTATTTCTGTTACTTGTGGTAAGAAAGAGATTATGGATAAGGCAGAGAAAGAAGTTTTTGTTTCATCAACCTTTTTTCCAAATAGTCTTTCTTATATTGCAGCATTAAAAACTATTGAAATAATACAGAGAGATAAAATAATAGAAACTGTTTGGGAAAAAGGGAAAAAATTACTTGATGGATTAAAAAAAGTTATTGATTCAATTCCCGAAACTCAAGCACATTTATCTGGAATACCTCCTATGCCATATATTACTTTTAATAAGGATGAAAAAGGATTATATAAATTAAAAAGAACTGATTTTTTTACTCAACTTATAAGAAGACATGTTTTTATGCAACCATATCACCATGGTTATGTTATTGCAAGGCATACTTATGAAGATATTGAGTATACAATTAATGCTGTCAAAGAGTCTTTAGAATATGTTTCAGAAAAAAAATATTAAAATATATATTTTTGGTGAGATAGTTTTAGACCTTCTATTAATAAAAGATGATTGTATTTTACCTGTGGTTGGTGGATCAGCTCTTAATACATTGTTAACTTTAAAATATTTTGGTAGAGATCCTTTATTTTTCTCAGAAATCGGTAATGATTTTGTTGGGGATCTAGTTTTAAATTTTTTAAATAATAAAGGCTTAATTATTGAAAATATTTTTAGAAGTGAAGAGATTAAGACAACTATATCTATTGTAAAGTTTGATGAAAATAGAGAAGCTAAGTATAATTTTTATAAGAGTTATTATAAAAAACCATATTTGTATGATCCAATAAAAAAAATAAGTTTTAAAAAAGATGATTTTGTTTTTTTATCCTCTTTTTTTGCAGGAGATAATAGAAATAAAAAAATAATTAAATATTTAATTAAAAAGAGAAAAGAAATCGGTTTTAAACTTTTTTATGATCCAAATATTAGATTACATCATTTAAAACAAAACAAGGTTAAGTTAAATCAGATTTTAGATTTACTTAATAGTTCGGATATTATTAGATTTTCATTTGAAGATTTACTAAACATTTTTAGATATTTTATCTTTTATAGAAATAATAATAAAATTTTTGTTAAAAAATTATTTTTTTTAATATTTAAAAAAGAATGGAAATTAATAGAAAAAATTAAAAAGCTTTTTAATAAAAATAAAGATATCTTTAAAGAATATTTATTGAGGATAATTTTTAATAAAGACTTTTATTCAAAATTTAAAAATTATTTAGAAAATAATAGGGTTGATTTGATCAGGAAAGAATTTAAAAATTATTTAATCCAAAAGATATTTGATTTTTATATTAAAGAAGCAAAAGTAGATTTTATTAATAAATTAATTATTTTAACTGATGGCCCTTATGATATAAAGGTTATTTTTGGGAAAGATATTTTTAGTTTTGAAGTTCCTCCTATAAAACCTGTTAGTACAGTTGGTGCTGGAGATACTTTTAATGGTTCTGTATTAAATAATATTTTGGAAAATTATTCTTTTTATGAAAATTTTTTTAATAATCATAATTATAATAAAATAGAAAATAATTGTATAAATAGACAAAATATAAAAAACAAAATAGAAGAGCTAATTAATTTTAGTATAGAACAATCCAAGAAGGTTTGCCTTTCTAATTCAAATTATCCTTCATAAATTTATAAACTTTTAATTTTGTGTTTCAAGCATTTTAATTTAATATTTTGTTTAATATAATTAATTTAATAAACAAATTCTCAATGTTTTGAATAGTTTCATTCAGTTGTTTATAATAATTGTTAATTTCAGATTGAGTTAAATTCGCTTTGGGCAAAAGGTTTTTTATCAATTCCACAAGAATTTTTATTTTGTAAATATTTTTATATGTAATATAATTTATTGAAGATAACATATTTCTAAAAGCTGACCAGTAACCTTTTTCTTGTGGATTCAATTCTTTTTTTTCTTTAATTAATTGAAATATTTTTTGGAACCAAGCATTATTGTAAATTTCGTTTACTTTAGATTCCAGAAATTTGGTATTTTTATTTAGAATGTTTAGGATTTTAAATATTTCTTTTATTCTTATTTTGGCAATTTCTGAGCTATATCTGTTTCTTAAATTAATAAAGTTATCTATGGATTTATGTTCTTCTTTGATATTTTGCTGGGAAATTTTTTGAGGTTTTTTATTAAATTCAATAATTGTTGTTTCATTTTGTTCAACAAAAATTGAATTTTTTTCATCATCATCATATACTTGGACTTTTCCTTCATAAACTTTGATTATAGAATCTCCTAAATCTGAGGAGGCAACTTCAAACTCAGTCCCTCTAACTGAAGCTATTCCAGTTGGAGTATTTACTACAAATTCTTCTTTACCAGTTAATTTAGAAACAAAGAGTTTAATTTTGCCGTAAAATATACTTAAGAATGTCGTATTTTCATTATTGTTATTTAAGATTTGAGAAAGTGATAACTTTGAGTTTTCAAATATTGTAATAGTAGTGTTTTTATCAAGAAGAACTATTTCTACTTTAGACTCTTTTTCTGTAGTGACTATATCATCTGAACTTATTAATAAATCTAAATTAATTTCATATTCTTTTTGTTCATTTTGCTTAAATATTTTTGCTTTACCTGAAAAATAAGAAATTTTAGCAATAGGTTTTAAATTGTTTAGTTGATTAGTTTGAGAAAAAATTTTATTATTAAAATAAAATAATAAAATAAAAATAAATATAATAAATACCAATTTCTTAAATTTTATCATAAATCATTTACTCCTTAATAATAATTGAGTTTTTATTATTAATAACATTTTTAAAAGTTAATAAAAAATTTTTTATATTTTTATTTTTATAAATACAATAAATATATAGAATTAAAATTAGAAAAATACAACTTTTATTAATTTAAAAATTTTTTTAAATTTGATATAATTCCATTTAATAAAGATCAATTTTTTAGTTGACAAAAATAAAGAGTGTATTACTTATATATGTATATATATACATATATATGTATATATTTATTTTAATATTAATTTGATTTTTGATTAAAAGAACAAATTTTAAATATTTTTAATTAGTATGCTTATAAGGAGGATTCATGATAACAATAAAAAATTTGTCATTTTCTTATCCTAAACATAAAGTTTTCGATTCCTTAGAAATGAATTTAGAAAGTGGGAAAATATATGGATTGCTTGGGAAAAATGGTTCTGGTAAAACAACATTGTTTAAATTAATATCTGGAGTTCTTTTACCTGAATCAGGAAATATTGAAATAGATGGATTTAATACTATTTCTAGATCATTTAAAATTTATAATGAAATATTTTTTTATCCAGAGGAAATATTTATCCCTGAAATGAAGATTAATGAATTTATTAATGTTTTTTCTGCATTTTATGAAAGGTTTAATAAAGATAAACTTTATAATTTATTAAAATTTATGGAGATACCTGAAGATTATCAAATATCAAAGTTATCTTATGGAATGTTGAAAAAATTTTATTTAATTTTTGCTCTTTCAACTGAAAATAAGATTTATCTTTTAGATGAACCTACAATAGGTCTTGATATTCCTTCAAAAAGTCAGTTTAGAAAAATTATACTTGATTCCTTACAAGAAGATAGAATATTTATAATATCTTCTCATCAGGTTAAAGATTTTAATAGACTTCTTGATGAAGTTATAATAATAGATAATGGAAAAATAATTTTTAAAAAAGAAATGGAATACATTAATGAAAATTATGGGGTACTATTTCTTCCTAAGGATTATCCAAATAGAGACTATATATTATATGAAGAAGAGGTAATTTCAGGAAAAATTTGTATAGTGGATAAAAGAAAAATGATTGGATTACCTGAAAATGTAAATATTCAGGATATTGATTTAGAGATACTTTTTAATTTTGTATTGACTTGCAAAGATAAATTAAGTTTTTAATAAATATTCAATATATAAGAGAAGAAGGAGATAAAATGAAAAAAGAAATTAAGTATTTATTAATTATTGGCTTAATATTTATTTTTATTTTAATTTTATGTTCATATTTATTGACAATAAAAAGAAAAAATGTAGATAAAGATTTTAAAAGTGCAAATTTTAAATTTAATAATTATATAAATAATATAACAGAAGAACTTATAGAAAAAAAATTAAAATATAAATATTTTGAAGAGAAATTTTCGGAGTTTAATAATTTAGAAGAGTTAAAAAATATAGATATAGAATTAATAAATATTAACTTAAAATTTAAAAAAAGTGATACTTCAACTATAAGAGTTGAAACAAGGCTTACTTATCATTCTAAATCTGAAGAAGATCTGAAAAAATATATAGATGAATATAACAAAGATATAAAAATAGAAAAGGATAGCTTTGTTATCAATTTTAGCCCTAAGAATAAATTTTATGGACCTGATATATTTAAAAATATAAATATTATAATAACTGGAGATATTACAGTATTTGTTCCTTTAAATTTAAAGTTAGAGAAATTTATTATTGATATAGTTTCTGGAGATATTGATTTTAAAGAAGTAAATATTATGACAAAATGTGAAATTAAAGGGATTTCTGGAAATATTTCAATAGAAAAATCTGAATTTGATAAATTAAATGTAAATCTAGTTTCAGGAGATTTTGAAATAGAAAATTCAAATATGAATTATTTATTTGTAAATAGTGTTTCTGGAAATTTTTATGCTGATCTTCTAGTTTCAAATATACAAAAATTTCAGATTAAAACTATTTCAGGCAATATTGAATTAGATGTTAATAATAATTTTGATCAAATATATCTTGAAACTGTTTCAGGAGATATTAAATTAAATATTAAAGGTTCTTCTTTTAATGATTTCTATTTAAAAGCTAATACTCTTTCGGGTGAAATTAATATAAATGATAAAAATTATAGTCAGAAAAAAGGAGAAATTATACTAAATGAAAATATCAAAGATAAGAAAGTGATAATAAATAGTATATCAGGTGATATAAATATTAATTCTTTTAATTAATTATAAAGGAAAGGAGCATTATATGGAAAAAATTTATAAAATTAAAGATAATAGATTAAATTCATTTAAAGATAATTTAACAAGAATAATTAAATTTGTTAGAATGGAATTTTATTTGAATTTGAAAGATATTTTTTTAATTTTATTTATTATTTATGGTATTATAATGATTAATTTGATATTAAATTTAATATTTAAAAAATTTAATTATAAAAATATTATAAACATAGAACCTTTCTATTATATAGCTTTATTTGTTGGACTTATCGTTATAGTTTCAAATTCATTTACCAGAATATATGAGAAAAAGTGGACTATTTTTTATTTAACCTTACCAGGTTCAGTTTTTCAGAAAGTTTTTTCAAAATTCATTTTTTCAGTTATCATTTATTTTATAATTAATTATCTATTTTTTATTTTTTCATATTTTATTTTATATGGGTTCACTATTATTTTTTCATTAAAAATGAAGTTATATAACTTAAATTATTTTGTTAAAATTTTCACAAACTCTTTTTTTGGATATTTTTGGATTAGTTCTATTTTCTTTTTCTTTTCTACAATTTGGGAAAAAAATTCTTTTTTTAATACTGTTCTTGTTTTATTTTTATGTTTACTTTTTTTAAATATTTCTATTTTTTTATTAGTAGACATATTAATTAAATTGAATATAATTGATGTTTTTAATTTTCAGCTAAACTTAAACGATTTGATAGATATTTTATATAGTGAAAAAAAATATAAATTATGGACCTTCTTAATAAGAATAATATTTTATTTAATCCCCTTTGTTTTTTATATCTTGTCTTATTATTCTTATAAAAAAAAGCAAATTACTGGGAGGTAATGAATAGATGAACTTGATGGATAAGATTCCTATATATAGCAAAATTTATGAAAATATACTTGAAAATATATTATCTGGGCAATGGAAAGAGAATGATAAAATCCCTTCTATTCGAGATCTTGCACTTTTGGCAGAAGTAAACCCAAATACAGTAATGAAAAGTGTAAGCAAGTTAATAGATATGGAAATATTAGAAAATAAAAGAGGAATTGGTATTTTTGTTAAAGAAGGTGCTTATGAAAAGGTTTTAAATATAAAAAGAAGGGAATTTTTTGATGTACTATTGCCTATGGTTATTAAGAGAGCAAAAATATTAAATATTGATATTGTTTCTGAAATAAAAAAATATTTGTAATTTTTTATTAATATTTGTTTTAAAAATTAGGAATAAAATAATAAAAAATGATATTAGATAAAGTTTTTATTTACTATAATTTTTATAAGTTTACCAATTTCAATAAATATTATATTATATTAAAAAAATATCTCAAATCAATGGTAAAATTTTTTTATTTAAAAAATTAATAACAACTAAAATAATAGAGTTTTTAAATTATAAAATTATTTTTATCAATTATTTTCTTCAGATTCATTATAATTTTCTGAAACAATATTTAATGAATATATATCAAAATCAATATCAATATGTTCATTTTCGAGTTTATCGTTATTATTTAAATAAAGAACTTTAGCTGGTTTAAATCCATTGAAAGCTGTAGCAGACATAATACTATATGCTCCAATATCTGTAGATAAAATATAATCTCCAATTTCAAGATTATCAGGCAAAAATATATTTTCATCAATAATGTCAATTGAATCACATGTAGGACCAGCTAATGTATAAGGTATGAGTCTATCTTTGTATGATATATCTAAAAATTTTTTGTCCAAAGGTATAAAATTAAATTTAGCATGATCATAAATTACTCCAGAGTAACAACCATATACGCCATCATCCAGAAAAAGAAAATTTTTTCCAAATCTTTTTGACTTGCCAATAATTTTTGTTACAAGTGTCCCACATGGACCTGAAATAATTCTTCCAGGTTCTGCTATGACCTTATATTTGTACAGCTCATATTTTTCATAAATTTCTGAAAGTTCTTCAAAAAAAGTTGCGAGATTATCAGTGCCAGACCCACCTATAGTATCAATAGGAAATCCTCCTCCAATATCTATTACTTCTAATTCAATATTATATCTTTTGTATACGTTTTCAAAAATATATAAACAATCTTGAATCGATTTTTCATAATTTTTTGAAGAGAAGCTTTGTGTTCCAACATGAAAAGCTACACCAATAGGATTAAAACCGAGCTCTCTAGCAAAATAAATTAATTCAATAGCATCTTCAACTGGGGCACCAAATTTTTGAGAAAGATCTGTTTGGACACCTTCAGATTTAGTAAATATTCTAACTATAGCATTTGGTATATGTTTTAGTTTGAATTCAGTTAAGTAATTTTTTAATTTAACTAGTTCATGAATATTATCAAATGTAAAAGCCCAAACTTTATTTTTGCATGCAGAATAAAGGCTTTTTTTATTTTTAATTGGATTTGCAAGGATCATTCTGTTACCTGGAATTTTCAATCTATCAAGAAGTTCTATTTCTCCAGCAGATGCAACATCAAAATTAAAATTATATTTTTTTAATAGTTCTATAATGTACTTGTCAGCGTTTGATTTAACTGCATAAAATGGTTTTATTTTAGGAAGATAATCTTTAAATAAATTTATAGACTTTAAAATTTCTTTTTGCTGAATAATTAAAAATGGGGTAGAATGTTTTTTTAATAATTCATTTGCGATAAGAATTTTTCTTGTTACTCTTTGGTTTTTATCTTTGTCAAGTATTTCTAAATAATTCATTTCTATTCCTTTAATTTATTATATTATTATATTTTTAATGAAAAATTGTTTTTAATTTTATTTAAAAATTAATAAAAATTAATCTATAAAATTGCTTGAAATCTATTTAAATTAATTTTCTAAAATGTAAAGAATTTTATCAAGACTTTTATAAATATTTTTATAAAAATTTAGTGAATTATATAAAAATTTTTCACTATCAAAAAATTTACAAAATTCAATATCAAGTATTTCTTTTTGAATAGTTAAATTTATAATTTTAAATCCTTCTTGATAATTTGAGATTTTATCTTCTAAAAAATTTAGTTGTAATAAAATAGAATCAATACTTAAATCATTTTTTTTATATTCAAATATTTTTTGATAAAGATATATTATATTTTCAATTAAAGTTTTTAGTTGATTTAGTTCTTCCTTTAATTTTTTTATATAATTACTATATGCTTCTTTATCAAAAAGTTGAACTTTTGTACTCTTATCTTTTTTAATATTTTCATATTCTATTTTTATTTTTTTTATTAAATTTTTAATATGTCTTTTTCTTTGGAGGGAAAATCTATCAAATTTATATTTAATAATATTTTCTGGATTTTTATAGATAAATTTTTCATTAAACAAAACATCATTTGTAAGAAAATATGTTTTATTATCAATATAATTTGAAAACCAATATGAAAACATTTCAAATTTTACATCTGTTCTTACTATTTCCCCTTTCAAATTTTTAAATTTAAAAGGTGAATTTTTTAACATAATTTTTGATATTATATCGATATAAGTTTTTTTATAATTATCAAAATAATAAAAAATATCTTCATAAAGACAATTTTTTGAATGTAACAAATTATCTGTATATGCTAAATCAAGTCCTATTAAATATTTAATTGGTGAGTTAAACAGTTTTGCAAGGTCATAGGCTGCTGAAGTTACTGTACCACCAGAAGAAAGTTCTATACATTTTTTATTTTTAAATTTATCAAATATAGGTATTGGATGAAAAAAAATAGAGGTAAAAATTATTACACCTTTGTATTTTTTTAAAAAAATTGGATTAATAGTTGGTGGAACAATACAAATTGGCAATTTATCTTTGGATATTTTATTTTGAATAGATAAAATGTAAGAATTATTTATGCTTTGAGCATCGAAAGATACAACGAAATCTGGATAAATTTTGTATTTTACTAATACTCTAAATGCAGTATCTACAGATATTATGATAAATTTGTCTTTTAATTTTTTTATTAATTCGATATTTTTATATAAGGAATTTCCAGCACCAATAATTAAGCATGGAATTTTATCCCCAATATTTTTTAATATAGCTACATTTGGGTAGGTTAAATAATATTTATGATTTTTTAATATATTAATTATCCATCTTTTACCAAATTTTTTAGCAGTTTCAATATTTATCTTTTTTTTGTTTATTAAAGAAATAATTTCATCATAAAAAGGTTTAATTTTATCAAGAATTTGAAAAAGTTCTGGAGTAATGAAAATATTGCAAGATGGAAATTTTATGGATTCTATAAAATTTAAAATTTCTTCCAAATCTGATGAAAACAATAAAATTATATCTTCAAAGTTAAAAGTGTTTAATTTATTATAATCATCTCTATTATTTATAGATAATTCTAATAAATTAAAATTGCTATTATTTTTTTCTAATTTTTCTTTAATAAGTCCCTTTTCGTGATATTTTTCTAATATAATAAAAATATATTTTTTGTTTTTATTACTTAAATTATTAAAAAAATAACTAAGTTTTAGAATAGTTTCAAATTTGCCAATTAAAACTATATTTAAATATGAATTTGAATTAATTATTTCTATGAATGATTGCTTAGTTTTTATTTCAATTTCCCTATTAAAATATATTTTATTAATGTTTAGTTGTAAATCATCAAAGTTTTCTTTTTTATATTTTTTATTTATAAGTGTAAGAAAAATAATATTTAAGTTAATTTTTTTATTTGAAAGATAATTCATTTATTCTAATAATTTTCCTCTTTTAATTTTAAAATAAGGTATTTAATATTTTTAAGATCTTCCCCTGGTTCAATGCTTTGATAATATACAAAGCCTGAACCAAAAACTTTAACTTTAATTTTTAATAGATTTGCAAGATAAATGGCTTCTTTTAATGTAAGATTAACAAATGAAGGAAGCTTGCCATTTGAGTTTAAATAAATATCTTCAACCTTTTTGTAATTTGAAAATTCTTCTATAATGCTTTGAATATCTTTTTTTATTTCTACTCTATTTTCTTTAATATCAATATAATTTTTTAGCTTAATAACTATCTCTTTAAATACTGGTGCAGCAACAGATCCTCCATAGATATTTTTTTTGGGATCGTAGAATATAATATAAATAGAATACAATCTATTTTTATAGTTGAAAAAACCTAAAAATGAAGCTAAGTTTTTATCTTTAAAATATCCTCCTTTAGGATCAGGTATTTGAGCTGTTCCAGTTTTTCCACCTATTTGGACCCCTTCAAGATTTATAAAAGCTTCTCTTCCTGTCGAGTCTTTAGAGATTCCTTCAATTAGTAACTTTTTAATAAATTCAGAAGTATTTTCAGAAACAGTTTTATGTAGAACTATAGGTTTTTCTTCTTTAATTCCTCCACCAGAGTATTCTATTTTTTTTATTAATTTAGGAGAAAAATAGTTTCCTCCATTTATTATAGAGGAAAAAGCTGATATCATTTGAATTGCAGAAACACCTATTTCCTGACCAATATTTATTATTGCTTTAGTCATTTTGGTCCAGTTTTTGGGAGTTTTTAAAATTCCTTTTGTTTCACCAGGAAACTCTATACCAGTAATTGAACCAAAATTTAGAGTTTGTAAAAATTTAAAAAAGGTTTCTTTATTTAAGTTTTCAGCTAATTTAATAGTTCCATAATTGCATGAGTATTTAAAAGTTTTTATAAGATCTATATTGCCATGCTCTGTTAAATCTTGTATTTTAATATTTTCAGTTAATTTATAATAACCAGTACAATAATCTTTAAAATTTAAGTTAATTAACCCATATTCAAAAAGACATGAAAAGGTAAAAACTTTAAAGGCAGAACCAGGTTCATATGAATCAATGAATAAATTGTTTTTAATTTGCTCCATATTAAATAGATAGTAAAGTTCAGGATCATAAGTTGGAAATTTAACTGCTCCTAATATCTCTCCATTTAAAGCATCTTGAACTATAACTCCACACCATTGAGGTTGTTCTTCTTCAAATCTTTTTTTTAGTATTGAGTATAAAAAGAATTGTATATTTGAATCTATTGTACTATAAATTTTATTTTCAGAATTGTATAATATGTTATTAGCAAAATACTCAATACCTTCCATACCCTGAAGATAAATATTGCAAAAACCTATTACATTTGAAAATAATTCTCCTTGAGGATAAACTCTTTTATATTCATCTTTAAAGTAAACTTTCTTTAATTTTTTTTCTTTTAAATTATTATATTCATCTTCAGTAAGAAATCTTTTTATCCATAAAAATCTATTTTTACTTTTTGTTTTTATTTCTTCTATTAAATTATTTTTATTAATTGATAATATATCTTCTAGATCACTAATTATTTGTTTATCTTTTTCTAGATTAACATTTGAAGGATCAATAAAAACAGATTTATACTTATAATTGCCTGCAATTAAGACTCCATCTCTATCAAATATAAGTCCTCTTTTTGTAATTGATGTGATATATAAATTTTCATTTTTTAGAAATTTATATTTTGAAAAAATATAAAAATATCTAATAAAAATAATAACAAATAGAATAAGTATGAATAAAATAAATTTTTTTAATCTTTCCTCAAATTGTATAAGCATAAAAATAATAAATAAATTATAAAATTTTTAATTTTTGTTTTCAGTTATTAATTTATAAATCTCTCCAGATATTTCAAATGAGGATTTTGTAGTCTTAAAAATTGGTATATCATTTTCTGAAGCTTTTATTATAGTTTCAGGATCTGGATCAGTATTATTTGATAGTATAATTCCTGCAATATCTTTTAAAGTAGCTACAGCAATTATATTTGGATGCTTCTGGATTGTTATCCATAGATAGTTTGATTCTATATTTGCAATAACATCAGATAGTAAATCAGAGCAGTAACCCCATGATACATCAAAATTTTTAATATCTACATCAGGGTTAACATGGATTAGATTTAATTTTTCTTTTATAATTGATAATTTCATTTTTATCCTCTTTTAATTAATTTTAATTATAATTTTGTAATGAATTTTAAATTGATTAATTAATATAATTTCAATAAATAAAAAATAGTTGCTAATTTTTTTAAATTAATCAATAAAGGCAATAGCTTCTATTTCTATGTCTGCTTCTTTTGGTAGCTTAGATACTTCTATAGTGCTTCTTGCAGGGAAATCATTTTTGAAGTATTTTGAATATACTTCGTTTACCGCTTGAAAAGTTGAAAGGTCTTTTAAAAAAATAGTTGTTTTTATAATATTGTTCAGAGTTAGATTTTTCTCCTTTAAAATATTTGAAATATTAATTAAAATCTGTTCAGTAGCTTCTTTTATATTATTTTTTATTAATTCTTTTGTTTGCGGGTTTATTGGTAATTGGCCTGAAATAAATATTAGTTTACCAACAACAACAGCTTGAGAATATGGACCAATTGCTTCAGGGGCATTTTTTGAGTAAATAATTTCTTTGCTCATATTAAAACTCCTTTTAAATATTATTATGGAATGTTTTATTATGGAATGTTGAATTAATTTAATATGATTATAAAAAAAAATAAAGTTATTATAATAAAAAAGTCGATAAAAAAGAAAAATTAAATAAAAATAGAATTATAAGTTTACTGAATTTAATAATTTTTTCAATTATTTTAAAAATATTATTATAGATATTTTAGAGATTTATATAATTAAATTTTTTTATTGTTTTTTTATTGGTTTGATATATTATACAAAATGTAAAAAGAATTATTAAATTTAGTTATAAAATTTAAAATCTTATTTATTAAAGGTAATTTTAATGGGAAAAAGAGTTATTCTAAAAGATTATGAATTTAAAGTTAATAGATTAGTTCTTTTAATTGCTTATATAGTTCTAATTTCAGGTTCTATTGTTTTTTTAGTAGATACATTTTTAAAAAAAACTGCCCCAATTGAAGCTCCTTTTTTATATTT
>JAOAHJ010000026.1 GCA_026415295.1 Spirochaetota bacterium
AGCATAAATTTTAAAATTATTATTTTTAATTCTTTTGCCATAAACAAAAAATATATGACCTGATAAACTATTAATAAGAAATAAAAAATATACATAAATAAAAATTAAAGAAAAATTTAATGATAAAATAAAAAATTTAGATAAATAAACAATCAATAATAGTAAAATTAAAAAAATAAGAAGAATAAAAATTGTTATGAAATATTTATAATACTTTTGCTCTATTTTTAAGCTTTTATAAATAAAACTAAAAATTATAAATAAAAAAATAGAATTAATTGCTATTAAACTAAAAAACAGAACTTTATTGTTAACAAAAAATTTATAATAGATAAAATGGTTATAAAAAAAAATTATTGAATAATTAATTATAATTAAAATAAAAATATTTAAATAATTTTTAAAACCTTTATAATATTTTAGAGCAAATAAAATAAATATTAAAACGAATATTAAATTTACATATAGATTGAAAATTAAAAAATTATTAAAATTATAAAAAAGATTTGATAATAAACTTTTACTAAGCATATTTTTTAATCCACATTCATTTTCAATTATAAACAATTTTTAATTTATTAACATTTTAACTTAAAAGATAAAAAAATTCAAATATTTTTATAAAATAATTTATACTTTTTTAATATAATTAAATTTTGAAATAATTTTATTAAATGGTAAACTTTTTACAAATAAAAATATAAAATTAAATTAAAAATTAAATAGAAAAATGAATAGAGTAAAAATATTACCTGAAAAAATGTGGACTAAAATAAGAGCAGGTGAAATTGTTGAAGATCATTCTTCTATAATTAGAGAACTTATAGATAACTCTTACGATGCTCTTGCAAAGAACATAAAAATTTATCTTTATAAAAGCGGAATAGAAAAGATAATAATAATCGATGATGGGATAGGTATCGATAAAGATGACTTACCACTTGTTTATTTAAATCATTCAACTTCTAAAATAGAAAAAGAAGAAGATCTTTTAGCAATAAAAACTTTAGGTTTTAGAGGGGAAGCTCTATTTGCTATATCAAATGTCTCAAAACTTATAATAAAATCAAAAACTAATTATCAAGATTCTGGATATTTTATCCAAATTGAAGGTGGAAAAAAGATAACTTTTTCACCAATAGCTATGAATCTTGGAACACAAGTTGAGGTATCCGATCTTTTTTTTAATACACCTGCAAGAAAAAAATTTCTACCACCTCAATCAATCATTTACAAAAAAATAAAAGATATTATAAATAAAAAAGCTCTTTCTTGTTATGAAACAAACTTTTATCTATTTAATAATAATAAAAATGTATTTTCATATACAAAAAATAATTTCTTTGAAAGAATAAAAGAGATTTATGGAGAACTAATTTATAGCAACCTTTATATGATTGAAATAAAAAAAGAAGAAAATAGTTATAGTACAAATTATTTTAAATATATTGATGGTAAAGAAGAAGAACTAAATTATTATAATTTTAGTGATAAAATTCCTAGTCTTTATGAATTTTTAGAAAAATTTCAAATAAATAAAATATATCTATGTTTTTCATCAAAAGATTTTTATTCAAAATACTCATCAACAATAGTAAACATTATTAATAAAAGACCAGTATACTTTGATCTTCTTGAAAAAAAAATAAGAAGTTTTTATTATAGCTTTCTTCCAAGAGGATTTTACCCATATTTTTTCTTTTATACTGAGCTAAGTCCTAACTTAATAGACCAAAATGTTGACCCAACAAAATCAAGAATTAAAATAAAAGATGAGAAAATATTTTGTGAAAATATAGAGAAAATCCTGATTTATTTAATAAATAAAGAGATTGGTTCACAAATAACTAATTCTTTTATTAAATCTGATGATGATGGTCAATTATTATGTAATTATTTAAACTATGATGAATCAACTTTTGATAAAACATATGTTGATGATAATATAAAAACAGAATATTTTTCATCTATTGTTCATGATATTGAAGAATCGGATTTTTATTTACAAAGTATAAATTATAAGAATAATTTGAATTCAGAAGTTACATTAGATGAAATAAATTTAAGCAACAATACTAAATTTGAAAATCTTACTATTTATGATAATTTTTTTGGAAAGTATATTGGATCTATTTTTGATACATATTTAATATTTGAAAAAATAGATCCAAATAACAAAAAGGAAAATAAAATTTATTTAATAGATTTTCATGCTGCTTATGAGGCTTGTAATTTTAAAATGCTTAAAGAAAAAAAAATAAGAAGGAGAGTGTTACTTTTCCCTGAAAATATTAAACTTCCTGAAAATATATTAAATAACCTTGAAAATTTTAAAGATAAGACAAATATTTTGTTTAATAAAATTGAATTTTTAAATAAAATTGGTTTTTCATTTGAAAGAGTTTCAAAAAATATTTTACAACTTATAGAAGTTCCAGATATTATAGAACCAGCTAATATTCCATCTATTCTTATCGATATACAGGATTTTCTTGAAAATAGTGATTATATAAAAAATAACAATGGTAAATCTCAAGACCAAAATCTATTTGAAATTATTAAAAGCAAAATATTAGCTCAAATAGCATGCAAGAACTCTCCAAAGGCATTTGAAAGATTAACACTTATAGATATAAATAATCTATTAAATCTAATTAAAAATAGTAATTACCCAACTTCATGTCCTCACGGAAGACCTGTTTTTATAGAATTAACAAAACAATTTTTTGATAAAAAATTTTTAAGGGAGTAAAACTTTAATAATTAAAATAAAATTTAAAGTAGCTCACTTTAATACACTTTAATTTTTAATTAAAATCAACATATTAATTTTACTTAAAATATATGGAGATATTAAGATGAATAATTTAGAAATACTAAAAGATAAAAAAATAATTTTTGGAATATCTGGAGGTATAGCTGCATATAAAGCTGCAAATATAGTTTCTTTTTTAAGAAGAAATGGTGCATCTGTACATGTTGTCATGACAAAAAATGCAAAGGAGTTCATAACTCCTCTTACCCTTAAAACTTTATCTGCGAATAAAGTTATCATTGATATGTTTGATGATGAAGGTTATGTTACTCATATATCTTTAACTGAAATTGCAGATCTATTTATAGTAGCTCCTGCAACTGCAAATATTATAGCAAAGTTTGCAAATGGAATAGCAGATGATATGCTTTCTACAATGTATCTAGCATATAAAGGCCCAGTATTAATAATTCCTTCAATGAATGATAATATGTATTCCCATCCAGCTACTCAAGAAAATATAAAAATATTATTGGAAAGAAAAAATTTTATATTAGAACCTGAATATGGAAAACTTGCAACAGGTAAAGTTGGAAAAGGAAGATTTCCAGAAGATCAAAAAATAATAGAAAAAATAATCGATATTCTTTTCTTAGAAAAAACAAATAAAGATTTTAGCAATAAAATAGAAATTAATATTAATGAAAATTTTTCAAAAAAAAATAATATTTTAGTAACTTTAGGTGCTACAAGGGCATATATCGACCCTGTTAGATTTATATCAAATCCATCATCTGGCAAAATGGGTTACTATATATCTAAAGCTTTTATTGATAAAGGTTATCAAACATATACTATTGCTGCAACTTACACTTTTTCTCCAATAGACAAACTCCCAAATCTTGTAAAAACTGAATCTTCCAAAGAGATGTTGGAAGCTATTTTGGAAATAATAAAAAATAATAAAATTGATTTAATAATTATGACAGCAGCTATATCTGATTTTAAGGTAGAAAAATTTAGCAAAAATAAAATTAAAAGAGAAAATAGAGATAAATTAATTGTCGAGCTTGAAAAAGATATTGATGTTATAAATGAAATTAAAAGATCTTACCCTGATATAAAAATAGTTGGATTTGCTGCTGAAACAGAAGATGAAAAAATAAATGGATATCAAAAACTAGAGAAAAAAAATATAGAGGCTATATGTATAAATAAAGTATATAAAAATAGGTTAGGTTTTGAACAGGACATAAATTCAATTCTTTATATCGACAAAAGTGGTCAAGAAATATTTATTGAAAATAAAACAAAAGAAGAGCTTGGAAAAATCCTTTGTGACTTATTTATAAAAAACATATTAAAGTAAAAATTAGAAAATAAATAAAATAAAAAACTAAAAATTTATAAATAAAAGTAAAGGTTAAAATATTTTTAGTTTATTCTTCATAAATTCTAAAATCATAAATAGTAGCATCCCAAAAGTGCCCATTTACCCAAAAAAATATATATTCTAAAATACCATTTGGTACGAAGTCTGGAGCTTGATATAAATAAAAAGAATATTCATAAATAAGATTATATGATAATGAACTAACTATAAAGGGAGGATTAATAGGACCACTTAAATTTGAATATGAAGCTATACATCTTTGTTCGCTGATGCTTTCTTTAAACTTATATCCAATTTTTATTGGGGCTTCAGTAGGATTGTTACCACCGCTGAAATTAGTTATCTTAAATTTTATATATAATTTTGTTCTATTTGAAACTTTGTAATTTAAATACTGAGTAACTTGAAACTTTGCATTTCCATCCCCATCATTAACAGTAGATCTGTATCTTATAGAATTTCCATCTAATATTATCTCAGGTTTATTATCTAGAGCAAAAGATTCCCAAATATAAAAATTCCAACCATAAAGCCAATCACCATTATTTTTATTGTTTAAATAATTATTTAAATGATTTGGAATTTCATATAAACCCCAATTGTCTGTATAAATCAAAAAATTGCTATTTTTAATTATTTCATTATAAATTATCTTAACTTTATCTATTTGACTTTTTTGGTTATTATAGTTATAAGCTTCTGCACACAAATTGTATAACCCATATGGTAAGGAAGATAAATCAATATTCACTAACAATTTTTTATTTCCAGGATTATAGTATATATACTCAATATCTGTATCTTCAATCCATAATCTAACTTTAAAAATATTTTCATTTAATCCATAAGGTAAAATAGAAACTTCAAGTTTATTATTTCTAATTAAGTATTGGTCTTCTGGAAAAACTATCTTAACTATTGGTGGAAAATTAAAGATTGGCAAATCACAACCAAATATAATTAAAAAAATAAGAATAAATATAAAAATAAAACTTTTTTTTAGAAATTTAGAAACTTTAATCATCTGAATTCCTTTTACAAAATTTTAATTCCCAAAATAGATGATTAATAAATCAATAAAATATTTATTAAAGAATTTAATGGTTCAAAAATAGATTAAAATAATTTTTTTATATTATTATTATAATTATATTATAATACAATTTTTTCATTTTTAAACTGATTTTAGTAAATTAAATTTATTTCATTAAATCAAATTTAAAAAATCACTTTAAAAAAAAAGACCTACCATTTTTTTGTGGTAGGTCTTTTAAATTTATTGAATTATTAATATAAATTAAAATAACTAATAAAAAATTTTAATAAAAATTTTTAGAAAATTAATTATATTTACTTCAATCTTTAATATATATACCAGAAATATTTATTAAAAATTTTAATCCATAAAATGGAGAAATTAGATTTTCATTTTTCATTTTTTCAAAAATTAATTTTTCATTCTCTTTTATAATTTCTCCTTGAATTTTTGTAATAAGTCCTATTGATATAAAACTATCGATTATTTCATTAAAAGAATTATATATGGATGTAACAGAATTTTCAAAATCCTTGAATTTAAGAATTTCTCTCATTTTTTGCATATATTTATTTTCCTTAATCTTCTGTTGTTGAAATTGCCCTGATTGTGGTTGACCTATTTGTTGTTGTCCCCCTTGTCCTTGTTGGGATTGATTTGTAATTTGATTTTTATTAAAAAATTTTCTTAAAACCAATTTTTTTTTCATCTCTCCATCCATATTTCCAAATGGTAAATAAACTGTTTTTGTTTTCTTTATCTTTTCAATCGCTTTATCTATTTCTTTAATTAGATAATCATATTGATAAGTTGATACTATATCTTTTGACTTTAATTCTGAGTAAAAATTTTTCAAATTATTAGCATAAGTTAAAATCTGTTTTTCTACTTTTTGGTAATCATTAGCTTTAAGATTAAAAGCTACAGGATTTTTACCATAACCAAATGATAAAAATAAAGCAGAAATAATTAAACTTAAATAAATTAAAACCTTAAAAATCTTTTTTGTTTTAAAAAAATTTTTCATACTTCCCTCCAACAGGATTTTTTATTCCTATTTAAATATTTAATCAAAAGTTTTGAAGAAAATGTGAATAAATTAAAAATATTTTTTGAAATTTTGAAAATAATTTAAAAAACTAAAAATAAATAATAAATATTCAGAACAAAATAAAAAATTTGCAATATAGAAATTAAAAAAATTATAAAAAAATAAATATATAAAAAATTTAATTGAAAAATAAAAATAAAAAAATTTATTAAAACTAAATTAGTTTATTTCGGGAACAATATGGGTTTTTTCTTTTGTTAGTAAGCTTATAACTAATACAAATAAACAACTAATCAAAAAGCCCCCTAGTGGAGCAGAAATATTAGGAATAAAAAAGTTAAAAATTGCCCAACCAAGAACACCACCTAATGCACCTACTACAACACCATATGAAGTTGTTTTCTTCCAAAATAAAGAAAAAAGTAAAGGAGCAGTAAAAGAAGTTAGCAAAAAAGTCCATGATTCAAGGCATAATTCATAAATACTTTCAAATCTTAAAGCAATAATAAGTGATAAAAGTCCAAGTACAACAACAGATATTCTACACCATATGAGTTTTTGTTTGTCTGAAGCATTTTTATTAAAATATGGAAAAACATTTTCACCTATCAAACTAGCTGGAGCAAGTAATGCAGTATCAACAGTACTCATAATAGCTGATAATAAAGCTCCAAGAAAAATTATCAATAAAGGATATGGCAAATATTTCATAGCAAGAGCAACTAAAACTGAATTATCTGTACTTTCAGGTAATATCTTTGCAGCCCAAATACCAAGAAGTACAGGCAAGGAACCTAAAACCCAATATAATAAACCAGCTAAAATAGAAGATCTTCTTGCAATTTTAGCATTTTTAGCTGCAAGAATTCTTGCAACAAGATCTTGACCCCCAAGTGAACCAAGACCAACAATCATCCAAGCTTCTATATAGTTTAGCCAGTCATAAATATTTTTAGACTTTGGGAAAAAAGAGTACATCTCTTTTGATACTGTAGCTATTTCTTGCTGATGATTTATTAAAATATATATAAATAAAAATATAATACCTACAAGAATAAAAAACATCTGTACAAAATCTGTAATTGCATCTGCAAGCATTCCTCCAGCATAAGTATAAATAATTACAATTGCAGCACTTAGCAAAATAGCAACTTTAATAGGAATAGCAGTAAAATGAGAAAATATAGTTCCAAAAGCTAACATTTGTGCACCAATCCATCCAATGTAAGGTGGTAAATATATAAGTGTCATTATAAACCCAACATGTTTGTTATATTTTTTTTCAAAATAATCTATATTCGTTGTAATATTAAATTTGTAAAAAGCAGGAACAAGAAAAAGTCCTGATATAATAAGACATAAACCAGCTCCATAAGGATCAGCTATTACACCTAAAATTCCCTCCTGATTCGCAGTAGAAGATGATCCTAAGACTGTTTCTGCTCCAAACCATGTTGCAAAAATAGTTCCTAACGACAAAGGAAAAGAAAGTTTTCTTCCAGCAATTATATAGTCTGCTGGAGTTTTTATTAACCTGCCAGCCCAAAAACCAATAAAAATCATTACAAGTATGTAAATTGAAGTACCTATTAATATTGATAATTGGAAATCTGTCAATGTTCTTCCCCTCAATATAAATTTAAGTGAATTTTTATTAAAATATTTTATTTGTCAATAAAAAATTTTGTTTTTAACAAAAAATTTATAAAAAATTTTTATAAGATCTCAAATGTTAAATATTGAGATTGAGATACTCTTTTAAAAAATCCTTCTCATCATCTAATATTGTATGATCTCCATGACCTGGTAGTACTATAAAATCTTTAAAAATAAATGAAAAGTTCTCAAGTTTTAATAAATAATTTTCTTTTATTTCATAATATAAAAGTATTGATTCTTTTATTCTATATTCATCACCAGAAGGAAGATCTGTTCTACCCCAACCATTTTGAAAAAGAGTATCCCCAGTAAAAAGTAAGTTTTTATAAATAAAACTTATAGAACCTGCAGTGTGTCCTGGAGTTGTAAAAAAAATTAGATCTTCTATTTCAGGTAACTTATAAAACTTAAATAATGGAAATTTTTTTAAGATTTTAGATATAAGTTCATCTTTGTAAAAATAATTTTTATCTAGTATTATTGAAATATCAAAATTTTCATATTCTATACCTAAATAAGAAGCTCCATTTATATAAGTATCATAATATTTTTGAGCATCATTTTCATGCATTACTACATTAAAGTCACTAAAATTTTCCAATAAATAATTTACACCATTTATATGGTCAATGTGATTATGAGTTAAAATAATATATTTTTTATAATTTTTCCTACTTTCAATATACTTATAAAGTTTTTCACTTTTACATGCGGGATCTACAACAATTATATTATCATCAAAGTTAAAATAGTAACAATTTGTATCAAGTGGTGGTAAAACTTCTATATTTATAAAATTTTTAAAATTTTCCAATGAGAAAAAATCTAATTTTATCATTCCTTCCATAATATCCTCCAATAAATAATATTAATTTAAACAATAAAACTATAAATTAAAAAAATAATCAATTAATTTTTAAATTATAAAAATGTTTTTTTAAATTTATTATTTACCAGTTTTTATATCTATGATTAATTAGTATAACTAAAAACTTTTTCAACAATATATTTTTAAATTTAATACGATTGTTTATATAAATTAACAAAATTTAACTTGACAATTAAGTTTACTTAATTATTTTTTCTTATATGGTAAGAGTTTTTAAAAAATATAATTATCATTTTAATTATTTTTCAAAAAATATTAAACTTTTTATGCTTGGATCATTTTTCCTATCTGTTGGTGGAAATATAATATGGTTATTGTTTAATCTATATCTTAAATCTTTAAAATTCAATGAAACCATTATAGGAAATATTTTAGCTTTAAGATCTGTTGCTGCTATAATAATTGCAATTCCAGCTTCTCTTATAGTTCTTAAAGATAGAATAAAACCAATACTTATTTATTCTTCAATTTTAAATTCAATATTCTTTTTTATGCTTGGTCTATTTACAAATATTTATATTATTTCTACAGCATCTTTCATGGTTGGATTATTTTCTACAACATATCAAGTTGCAACTTCTCCTTTCATAATGAGAAACACAACTCCAGAAGAGAGATCGTATGTTTTTGGATTAAATGCTGCATTAGCAAACTTTTCTGGTATAATAGGTTCCATTATAGGTGGTATTTCAAGAGATTTTATTTCTGTTATTGTAAAATCTGATGTAATAGGTTATAAAATTGCAATTATTTTTGGTGCCTTTTTCTCAGTTTTCTCAATATTTTCATTTTCAAAAATAATCCCTAAAAACCCAACAGAAGAAGAGACAAGAGAGTTTTCTATATTAACTCATATTAAAAACATAGATTATATTAAATTTGCAAAATTAATTTTACCTGGTTTTATAATTGGACTTGGTGCTGGTATGACAATTCCATTTATTAACCTATATTTTAAAAATGTATGGAAACTTAATGATTCAACAATTGGTGTTTTTTTTGCAATGGGGCAATTATGCACATTCCTCGGAATGTTATTAAGCCCTTTAATAGCAACAAAAATTGGAAAAGTTAAAACTATAGTTTTAACACAAGCATTCTCAATTCCATTTATTTTAGTATTAGCATATTTAAAATTCTTACCAATTGTAGTCTTTGCTTATTTAATAAGACAAACATTGATGAACATGAACACCCCTGTTTCAGATCATTTTACAATGGAATATGTTAAAGAAAATGAACAACCAGTTATAAATGCTTTAAAAATGCTTGCGTGGACAGGATCATGGGCTATTTCTGCTTCTGTTGGTGGATATATCATTGAAAACTATAGTTTTACAACTTCGTTTTTATTTACTACAACATGTTATACAATAGCCACTTTACTTTTTTATATTTTCTTTGGTAAAGAAAAAATTAAAAAATAATAATTTATATTTATAATAAAATATAAATGATTTAATCTAATAATTAAATATTTAATCAAAATTTTATAAAAGCTTATTTTGCCTTATAAGCTAAAAGATAAAAATCAGGAAATTCCATTAATTTATCAAAATTTTCAAAATTTTTATAATAGTCTTTATAATACTTTTTATTTACAAAATAAATTATATAATTTGCTTCTTCCTTTTCTTTAACTATAAGGTTAGAGTTAATATTTATATATCTTCCAATTAAATCAATTATTATATCTTCTCTAGTTTTATTCCAATTAAGAAAAATAAATTCCGATGAAATAAAATATTTTATTTTTGGATTGAGTAAATAATTTTTTAAAAAATAAATTTTACCTGTTATATTTTCATCTTTCATTTCTTTATCTTCTTTAATATATTTATCAAACCTTTCTGAAACTAACAAATAGTATATAGAAAATGGCTTCCACATTCTCTTAACAAGAATTTTGTCAAAATAATAAATATAATCATCTGGAATTATTGATCTTACAGGTAAAAGAAAAAATTTTGATTTCAAAATATTTTCCTCTCTATAAGTTTTTTCTATCTGGTAAAAATAATGATTAAATATTGCATACTTTACTTTCTCATAAAATATTGGGGAAGGAATTAGTCTAACCAATTTGTTTACCGATGGATATCTTTCGGTTCTATAATGTTGAAAATTTATATAAATACCTACTAAAATATTAAATAAAAATAAAAAAATAAAAATAAATTTTATCTTTCCTTTTAAATTAATATCTGAATTTTTATTTTCTTCTTCATTTTTATTTTTATTTATACTAGTAAAATTATTAAATGCTAAAAGTTTATTTTTGCTCAATAATATAGATAAATTATTCTTAATTTTATTAAATTTTATTTTCTCTTCAAAAACTATTTCATACAAGAAAAGAGAATTTATTATAATTAACAGGGGAAACCATATAACAGTAAACCTTTCTTCATGAGGAAAGCCTGAAATAAAAAACAAAAATCCACTAGTTAAAATAAAGAAACCTATAAAAAACTTTGTTACTGTAATAGAATCTATTTTATCTTTTTCATTTATTGCAATATTTATACTATTTGAATTAATAGTATCTTTTTGCTTTAAGTTATTTTTACTCTTCCAAATTTTTATAAAATCTTTAATAAAATAATAATAAGAAAATAAAACAAAAATAAAAGAGGGAATAATAAATAAAAATCCAAAAATAAAATATATAAATGATCTATTTAGAAAATATTTATATTCATTAAAAGTATGCCCTGTAAATCTTGATATCTCATTTGTCATAACTATTATAGGGTTTGAAAAAATTTTAAAAACTTCAGGGTGGAAAACATATTTAAACCCTTTTTTACCAATATCAATACTATCAAGAATTCTAGAATAATTAATAGCTTCTGAATTTTTAAATAAAAAGAAAAAATAGTTTTTAATAAGGAAAAAATCATTTTTAGAATCAAAGTATAGCATTGGAAAATATAAAACAAAAACAATCAATAACCCTAGAATAATATAATAAAGATTGAATTTTAACTTAATATTTGAACTTAAAGATTCTAAAAAATATTTAAGTTTAAACAATCTTAAAACAACAAAAATTAAAAAAGCACCAATGCAATAAATAACTATCATATGAAAAAATGGCATTATTGCTAAGGAAAGAATGATACCAAATATTGATTTCTCATTTCCCTTATAAAACCATTTATAAAAATCGATAAAAAACCAAGTAATAATAGGTATTACAAAATAAGGATTCCAGTAAGAGTTCGTATACTTAACACACCATGGAGAAAATGAATAAAATATTAAAGAAATTAAAGAAATAATTTTCGCTTTTTCTAATTCACTAAAATTATTTTTATTTTTTTCTAAATTATCTTCTTTATTATCTCCAAAAAGAATAAAACATAGTTTTCTTATCAGAAAGAAAGATAAAATATACACAAATATCATAAAATAGTTTAAAGCTTTTACTGTATTAAATATTTTTATTAATAAAAAAGCTATTAAATTTTGCCATGGACCAGGATTTCTAAATAGAACCTTTTGATGTGAAAAATAGTAAAGATTCATAGCATATTCTATAGCATCTACTTCATCTATTTTGGAAAAGTGATTTGAAGCATAACCATACTCTATAGAATAAACTCTCAATAAGATCCCCAAAAATAGTATAAAGACCAAAAGAATTTTTTCCTTTTTAATAGAAAATTTTCTAAATCTTATAAAATAATCCTCAAAAATAGTTTTCATTTTTTGTTTCTCCTATTATTTTTTGAAACATATTATACTTAATTAATAGCTTCTAAAATAATTATATATTTGATTATATTTTTTTTTCTATTAAATTTTACTAAATCAAAAAATAATAAAAAAAAATTTTTTTATAATTAAAACAAATTTTTAAAATTAATAAAAAAATCTAGATACACCTAGTATATTATGAAAGAAATTAATGGCAGAATGTATTCTCTAATCTATGCTACGGCTGGTATAGGTAAAAGATTTGGTTTTCGCATACCTAAGCAATTTTATAAAGTTTATGGCATACCTCTTTTTATATATCCACTCCTAAAAATACTTCTTGTTGATAAAATTTCAGAGATTATTTTTATTATAAATAAAGAGTTTGAAAAAAAATACTTTGAATATATTGAAACCTTTTTTTATGTAAAAGAGGATATTTTTAGCTATTTTTCTAACAAAAAGATTAATAAAAAAATATTAGATAAACTTATTAAAATTATTTTAAGGATAGATATATCAAAAAAAAGATTAAAATTCTGTTATGGTGGAGATATAAGGCAAGAATCAATTTACAATGGTCTAAAAATAGCAGATGAGGATAAAGTATTAATTTATGAATCATCAAGACCTTTTATAACATGTAATTATTTTGAAAAAATAATAAGTGACCCTTTTGAAAATATTACATATGGGGATGAAGTAAGATTTACTGTTTTGGAGTTTGAGAATAGAGTAAATTTAGAAAATCAAACTCAAACATATAATGTTTCAAATAAATATATAAACAGAATATTAGAAAGAGAAAAACTTGTGAATATTCAACTCCCCCAGAAATTTAAAAAAAATGAGTTAATGCTTGCACATGAAAAAGCAAAAAGAGATAAAAAAATATTTACGGATGATTCTTCATTACTCTTTTATTATGGAAAAGATATAAAAATATTAAAAGGAAACCCAGAAAATATAAAGATAACTTATAAAGAAGAGATAGATCTGTATAAAAGACTTTTTAAAAAATACTTAGATAATATATAATAAATTTGATAGCTTTTAAATATTTTATATTTTACATTTAGTATTTTGGTTATATTTATTTTTTATTTTCAATAATTAATAAAATTTCATAAATCTCAATTTCCATACATTAACAACGGCTTCTAAAAATATTTTTTTACTCATTTTAGATTTTCCGTTTGTTCTATCAACAAAAACAATTGGGATCTCTTTATACTTAAAACCTTTTTTATAAGCTCTATATTTTAACTCTATCTGAAAGGAATAACCATTAGAAATTATCTTATCAAGATCAATTGATAATAAAACTTCTTTTTTCCACAAATTGAAACCACCAGTAAAATCATTTATATTTATCCACAATATTATTTTTGAATAAAGAGAACCACCTCTTGAAACAAACCTTCTTATAAATCCCCAATTTCTTACATCCCCTCCTTTAATATATCTTGAACCAATAATAAAATCAGCTTCTTTTGTAGCTTCAAGCATATCTTTAATATAAACAGGATTATGAGAAAAATCAGCATCCATCTGGCAAATATAATCAAATGAAGATTCAATTCCCCACTTAAAACCTTCAATATAAGCAGTCCCTAAACCCAATTTTCCTGACCTTTTTATAATATTAATCTTACCTTTGGGGTATTCATAAGATAGATCTTCTATAATAGTAGCAGTTCCATCTGGTGAATTATCATCAACAAAAAGAAGATGAGTAATATCCCATATTTTATTGCCTTCAAAGTGGAGTTTTGTTAATATTTCTTCAATATTTTCAACTAAACTTACTACATTATCTTTTTCATTGTAGGTTGGAATAACTATTAATAATTTTCTCATTATAACCTCATTTGCTTTTTGTTTTTTATTTTATTTCTATATTTTTTTATTTGTTGTCTATCATTTTTTCATTTTATCTATCTTAAATACAATAAAGTGTGAACCTAAATAATTTAGAATCATTCCTCCAATTATACCCACTGCTTGAGCTATAATTTTATAACTAAATTTAATTATATCAACAAGAATAAATAATATTAAAAGATTCATTAACAAACCTGTTAAACTCACAAATACAAACTTGAAATAATTTTGAAAACTTAATTTTTTTTCTTCATTTATTTTATAACTTTTTTGATCACCATTTAAATTTATTTTTTCCAATTTTTCTTTTTTTAATGAAAATGTCCATAATGAATTAATTATATAATTTTGAGTAACAGCAATAGAAAAAGCTATTATAGAACAAATTAAATGATTTATTTTTAAAAAATAGTTTGTAATGTAAAAAACAACTAAATTTGTTATAGTCCCAAGACCACCAGTAATCCCAAATTTAATAATTCTAAAAAAATTATTTTTAATAAATTTTATCAAATTTCCTCCAAAATTATAAAATTAATTTTCAATAAAAAATTATCATAAAATAAGTCTTTTATTTGTTAATAAAAAAACACAATGTTTTTTAATTTCAAGTTTTATTTATTTTGAAAATTTTTATTTTTTTGTTAATCTTAACTAAATGGAGATTATCAAAACAGACAAAATGTTTGAACCAGATATATCAATAATAATACCTGTTTATAATGAAGAAAAATATCTTCCTTATGTTATAGAATCTTTAAAATATCAAAAGACAGATTATAAAGCAGAAGTTATTCTTATAGACGATTGTTCAACAGATAATACATATAAAATTGCAGAAGAAGCTGGTTTCACTGTTTATAAAAATATAATTGATACTGAGGGAAAGAAATTAACAGTAACTGAGATGAGAAATTTTGGAGTTTCTAAATCTCATGGAAAAACAATATATCATATGGATGGTGACACTATTTTTTCAGAAAACTTTTTTCAAAATATGCTTGATCCAATATTAAAAGAAGGTTTTGATATAACACTTGTATTTAAACATAAACCTTTTGAAACAAAAATAAAAAAAGTTTTTCCTTCAAAGTATTCAAAGTCTTTTGCATTCATTATAAATAATCTCCCATCTATACTATTTCTAAAAATACCTGTTAGATTTTTTATATGGATTTCAAATTGGTTAAAAAAAATGTTAAAAGAAAAAAAATATATTTCTATTTTCGAGATCCCAGATAGAGTTAACGGTTCAGCTTTACTTGTTAAAAGAGATATTGCAATAAATTCAGGAGGATGGAAGAAACCTTTTGGCTCACATGCTGATACAGATTATTGTTTAAATTGCTTCAAATTTGCTAAAAAAGTTAAATGGATTACAAATGTTACTCTATTCTATTCAATAAGAAGACACTTCCCAGAAAACGATTTATGGATTTTTGAAAAAATATTTTCTCCATTTATCAATATTCTTGATAAAATATTCAAGATAAAATCTAAAAAACATAGGAACGAAAAAGGGTATATTAAACCTGAAGGTAAAAGATAGAAGAGGGAATTAGGTGAGAACAATAGTAAAATTAATTAAAATTTTTATTAAAAGAAATTTCTTTTTATTCTTTATAACTTCAATAATGATTTTATTATCCTCAATTTTAACTATTTTTCAAGCTGAAGCAGGACAAGCTTTCTTCAGTATAATTAACCAAATTTCTTTTCAAAAAAATATAAACACCAATATTGATAAAGATAATAAGCAGACAAACTTCAAAAGTTTTATTTCAAATCTCCTTAAAGCAAGATCGATAGATGATGCTGTCAAAATTCTAGTAGAAAGTAGAAATCTTTTATACATTTTTCTATCAGGTATTTTTATAATTTGTCTTTTTTTTCTTTATCAACTATTCTTTTATTTACAAAATTGTTTTAGTGGTACACTTGGGCTTGAAGTTTCCTTAGAATATTTAAGAAAAACTTTCAATAAATTACTTTTTTTACCATCAATATTTTACAAAGGAAAAGGTCAAACTGGTGATCTAATTTCGAGGTTAACAAATGATATTCAAAATATAAGAGTTTACTCTTTATATATCCTTATTACTCTCTTTTCTACTCCTATTCTTGTTATATTTTCAGTTTTCATGTTACTTAAAAAAAGTTTAAAATTTACTCTCGTAATAGTAGGTTTTGGTCTTATTGCTTTTTTGATAATTAATATTATTTCAAAAATTATCAAAAAATTTGCAACAATAAATATGCAAAAAATTTCAAAAACAACAGATTATATAAATAAAACAATATATGGTATTGATATAATAAAAATATTCAATAAAAATCAAAAAGAGAAAGAAAATTTTGATAGAGAGTTAAAAGAGTATAAAAAATCTTTTATTAATAGATTTTTTCTTGAATTCTCAGTAAGACCTTTAACAGAACTTATTGGAGCATCTATACTTATATTTGTACTTCTTGTAGGAGCTTATTTGATATGGCAGGGAAGAATGTCTATTGAAAAGATTTTTGGATTCATTATATACCTTCTTATTTTAAGTCCAAAGGCAAATGAACTCTCATCTCTTCTCTCAAATATAAAGATACTGGAAGCTTCTATCGAAAGAATAGAAGAGATTCTGCTACTTGAAAATGAAGATATCCATTTTGGTAAAAAAGAATTAAAAAAATTTGAAGGTGAAATAGAATTTAAAAATGTATCATTTTCTTATGATAAATTTTATTCTAAACAAAATTTAATAAATAAAAACATAAGTAATGAAACCACGATTCAGTTTCCTCACCAGCTAAAAAATGTATCTTTTAAGATTAATAAAAATGAATTTGTTGCAATAGTCGGCCCTTCTGGTTCTGGCAAAAGTACAATTGTTAATTTAATCTCAAGCCTTATCTATCCAACTTCTGGAGAAATTTTATTTGATGGTGTTAACTATCAAGAATACACTCTTGAATCTATTAGATACCACATATCTTATGTTACTCAAGAAACAATTTTATTTCCTGACACTATTTATAATAATATAGCTTTTGGTATAAATAATACTAATATGGATGAAGTAATTTATTATTCAAAAATTGCTTTTGCTTATGATTTTATTATGAAATTACCAGACAAATATAATACAGTTATTGGTGAAAGAGGGGCAAAACTTTCAGGTGGTGAAAAACAGAGAATTGCCATAGCTCGTGCTTTAATTAAAAAACCTAAAGTCTTAATATTTGATGAAGCTACATCAAATCTTGATAATGAATCAGAAAATTTTATAACAAAAGCTATGGAAAATATATCGAAGCTTCAGACTACTATTGTAATAGCTCATAGACTATCTACTATATTAAAAGCAGATAAAATAATAGTCCTAAAAGAAGGAAAAATTGTTGATATAGGTAAACATTTTGAACTAATCGAAAGATGTGAGTTATATAAAAATTTACAACAAATTAATTTTTAATTTGTATCTTTAATCTATTTTTGTTTAGTAAGAAATAGGACTTAAATAATTAAAAACTATTCCACAAAAATAAAATCTATAAATTCAAGATATGATAGAAGATTAATAAAAAAATAATTCTTTTCAAAATCTTCATTTTTTATTTTAATAATCAAAACTCTTTTATTTTCTTCAATATTAAAATCTTCTTGTTGTTTTATCTCTTTTGAAATATCTATATTTTTACATTCAAGTTCTTTTAAGTCTTTTAGTTTATTTATATTTCTTATAATTTTTTCAAAAAATAAATTGTTTAAATCAGAAGGCAATTCCTTTAAATTCATAACTATATTTTCATAATTAATAAAAATAGCTTCAAACTTCTTTATATTTAAATAATTTAATATTATCTCTTTTTTGCTTTTTTCTTTTACAATCTTATCATCAATATCATAGTAATGAAATTCATATAGATCATATAAAGTAATAGGAACTGTTCCTACTTTTTGCACTACTATTGAAGCACAGGTGTTTGCAAATTTTATAGAATCTTCAATCGTCTCACCACTTAAATAAGCAAGGGTTATTGCGGCAGAAACTGTATCTCCAGCTCCAGAAACATCATATACTTCTTTTGCATAAGCCCTAAAATGCTTAACACCATATTTGTTAGCTAATGAAATTCCTTTTGCTGATCTTGTTAAAACAATATTTTCAAAACTATATTTCTTCAGAATGCTTAATGAAGCTTCCTCTATTATCTTATCTTCATTTTGCAAAAAGCTCCCATAAGCATCAGATAACTCTTTTAGATTAGGTTTAATAATAAAAGCACCCTCATATTTTTTCCAGTTTTTTGATTTAGGATCAACAATTATAAACTTCTTTTTTTTATTACATAGATCTATTATTTCTCTGCATAACCAAAATGAACATACACCCTTATTATAATCAGAAATAATAACACCATCATAATCATCTATTATATCTTTAAATTTTTCTATTATTTTATAATGATTTATATTTTTTCTCTCTTTATTTTGATTTAATTTTTCTTTCATTCTCTCTTCTGTTTCTAAGTCAAAATTATTAAAAAACTTAAATGGATCATCCTCGAAATCCACCCTTGCTATTTGTTGCCTATTATCTCCAGAGATTCTTATTTTTGTTACAGTTTTTAGTTCTGTTTCAATTATATAATTTTTTATATTCTCTTTTTCTAAAATATTCTTTAATTCTTTTCCATTCTCATCATTTCCACAAAAACCCAATAAAAAAGATTTCCCTCCAAGCTTATTAATATTATTACACACATTTGCAGCTCCACCTGGATTAAATTTCACAGTTTCAACATTTACAACGGGAACAGGAGCTTCAGGAGATATTCTTTTAACAATGCCTGAATAATAACCATCAAGAATAATATCTCCAACAACAATCACTTTAATATTTGAAAAATCTTTTATTCTCATAATTTTCTCTTACCCACTTAATATTTCTTAATACATTTTTTATACATTTTCTAAATTTTTTTATATTATTTTTTATATTATTAAAGTTATTTTTAACCTTATTATCTTAAATTATTAATTTGTCAAAAAAAAATTTTTATATAAATTTTTTAAGATATTTAAATAAAAAAAACTAAAACACACAAACAGGAATCTTTTATGAATATTTTAATAATAGGTGAAAAATATTTTGCACAAAAAATAAAAAATTCTTTAGAAAAATTTGACAAAAATAATAAATATTATTTTACAAATACTTATAAAAACCCACTTGGAATAATTAAATATTTTTTCTTACTTTTAAAATCTAATTTACTTATCTCAATAAAAGGATATATAAGAAAAAAAAATGAGATTGAAATTGCATTCTTGTTTAGAAAAAAAATAATTTTTTTTTGGATTGGTTCAGATGTTTTGGATGCTATTAAAGTTTTTAATATAAATAGAATATCAAAAAAATATATAGAAAAACCATACCATTTTTGTGAAGTAGAGTGGATAAGAGATGAGCTTAAGAAAGTAGGAGTAGAAGCTAAAATATTAAATTTTGTTTCTATAAAAATGCCAAAAATTTTTTTAAAGAATGATTATGTTAATTTAGGCCAAGGGCAAAATATAGATTCTTTAATAACTAAATCTTATGATCTCCTAAACAAAGCATACTGTGAAAATAAAACTCATTTTATTATATTATCATATATTAACAAAAATAGACCTGAATTTTATGGGTTAACAAAAATAATTAATATTGCTTCAGACTTAACAAATTTTGAAAAACAGAATAATTCAAAAGTTAAAATCAAGTTTATAATAACTGGAATTACAGAAAATGAGACTATAAGATATTATAAAAAAAATAATAAATTAATTAATATTCCTGAAAATATTTTTTTTAAGGGATACATAAATAGTATGGAACAAGAATATTTAAACTCTCATTTATTTCTTAGGCTAATAGAACATGATGGGTTGTCAACTTCTGTTTTAGAAGCTCTTTCCTACGGAAAACATATTATTTATACATATAATTTTCCATATATTTATGGGGTAAAAGAAATTGATCCAATTAAAGAAAAAATAATTGAACTTTATCATAAATTTTTAAATAATGAATTAAAAGCAAATATAGAAGGTATAAAATTTGTTTTATCGAACTATATTGAGGATATTACAAATAAAAAAATATTGGAAATAATAAAAAAAATTACATAATAAATTAATAAATAGATTTAAAATTTGAATTAATTTTTTTTTATATTATTATCTTGAAAACAATTTCTTCCAAAAAAATAATAAAAGATGCAAAGTTTTACAGTAATTATTAGTAGAGAAAATAAAACATGTTTTTCTTCAATTGATTTTTCTAAAATTTTTGAAGTTATTTCAAATGAATTAAATTTAACTTCGAATCTATATAGCATAACAACAACAGAAAAGCTAAGTTATGAATTTCATTTAATAAGTAGTAAAAGTAATTTAAAAATTAGAATTTTTATAGACTTAATAAAAAATAGATCAAAATTATTTAAGTTTTCAGACAATAATCTAATTATATTAATATATGGAACTTTCTTAAATATTAAAGATTTTTTTTATAAAACAGATGAAGAAAATCAAGATATAATATTACTATCAGATAAAGTAAAAGATTATTATATAAAAAATGATATATATACTTTTTTAAAAAGCATAAGAGGTGCATTTAATGGCATTGTTATAGATAACAAAAATGAAGAAATATTTGTATTCAATGATCAAATAGGATCAAAACCTATATTTTTTAGCATCCTTCAAAAGGAAGAAACCTTTATTTTTTCTTCAAAGTTATCTATAATTTCAAACTTTAGAAAAAAATTATATTATAAAAATAAAGCTAACTTAAATGCTTTTTATCAGATGCTATCTTTTGGCTACCTTCTAAACAATGATACTTATATAGAAGAAATTATAAAATTTTATCCCGGCCAATTTGCTTTTTTTTCTTTAAATAAAAGAAAAACACCACTAAATATTAACAAAAATAATTTAGACAAAATTAACTTAGAAATCAGAACCAATATTGAAGAAGAAGATTTTAAATTCATCTTAGATAGATATTTTATCTTAAAAAATTCACCAATAATAAATGGTAAAATAGATGAAATTATTTATGAAATATTTAATAAATATATTGAAACAATTAAGTTGATTTTTGAATATGATAGATTTATTTATGGTTATTTTTTTCAAAAATCTATAAATAACGAAAAAAATAGTATAAAAACAGATAACTTTAAACACTTTACTTTTCTCTCTGGAGGGCTCGATTCAAGAATATTAGTCGGTCTTGCTTATAAAGCAGGGTATAAAAATATTTTATCAATAAACTTTGCTCAATCATTTTCTCAAGATAATGAATCAGCTCAATTAATTGCAGAAAAACTTAAAATAGATTATATTTTTAACTCATTAAACTACGGAAATTATCTCACAAAAAACTTAGATGAAATTTTAAAAGCAAACGATGGGCTTATATTTTTTGCTGGTGCTTCTCATATGTTCGACACTATTTCAAAAATAAATTTAAATAATTGTGGCTTACTTATTAATGGGATTCTTATAGATGGATTTATGGGGGGTTATCTTGATCTATCAAATAAAAAAGATTTTTATAAACATTGGGCTTCATCAACTAAACTTATAGATAAAATAAATAATATAAATCAATATATTGATTTTTTCGAGACAAGAGAAGAGTTTAATTCTTATAATAGAGGTATTAATGCAATAACTAATGGGTTCAGAATGATCGAATTTTTTGCAGAGTTTGCATCGCCTGCAAATGATTATCTACTATCCGATTTTGTTTTTAGAATTGGTCAAAAAATAAAATTTAGAAAAAATATATATGAAATTTTAAAATACGATCTTATTATAAGATATCTCCCTGAGTTAAGGTGGATACTTTATCACAACAATCTTTCCCCAGTAATTGAAAATAAAATTATAAGCTCTATTTTTCATCTTCTAAATAATATAAAAAGAATAATTATAAATAGGCCTTACTTTTCTCAAAATCCTTTCAAAAAATGGCTAAAAAATAATCCAAATATTATAAATAATTTTAATAAAATATTTAATCTAGAAATAGAAAAAAATTTAAATATTTTGAATACCAATAAAGAACTTCTAAACGATATTAGAAATCTTTATTTCGAAGGTAATTTATCTGAAAAATCTATGACAATAACTTTGCTTAAAAGTATAAATTTACACAAAATTGATATTTTATGAATAAAAATATACTTTTTATTGCAACATACTTTCCTCCAGATTCTGGAGTTTCTCCAAAAATAAACTATAAAACAGCACAATTATTAAAATCTCTTGGGAACAATGTTTATGTTTTAACAAAAAAAAAGTTCAAAATAGAAGATAATTCATATAATATCAATGAGTTTGAAACTTTTTTTTTCTTTTCATACAATGAAACAATTATAAGGTTTTTTGTACCTTTTTTAAGATTTATTAAAACACCTCCAGTTTCAACAAACTTTTTTTATGTAAAAAGTATAGTTAAAATATCAAAAAAAATAATAAAAAACAAAAAAATAGATATAATATATTCAGTTTTTGGTACAGGGAACGAACATGAAGCTTCTTACAGACTTAAAAAGATTTTCCCTCATATTATTTGGATTTCTGAATATCAAGATCCATGGATAAACTATAATTTAATTTATTTAAAATATTTTGATAAATACGCAAATAAATTATATAAAAATTATATTCTAAAAAAATTTAATAAAATCTATTTTAACCATATTAATTCTTCAGATTATATTCTTGTTGAAACACCTTTACATGAAAACAAGTTAAAAAATCTTATAATTGAAAATAATAATATCAAGAATAAAAATATAGAAAAAATTAAACTAAATCTAATCGGATATTGTGGTGAAAACAAAGAGATAGTAATTAATAATTATGAAGAAAACGAATATTATAAGTTTATAAAAGAAAACTTCAAAATAAAAAATATACCATTGATTATTTTTACTGGATCTACATATTCTGGTTATGACTATATTCTTGAAGCTTTCATTAATATATTAATAGAACTTTTTAAAGAAAATTATAAATTTTATTTCTTCTCTTTTGGAAATAATCATTTTGATCATTACATTAAAAAGCTTATTAAAAATAGTGAAGATAAAAATTGTCCTAAGAATGATGAAAATAATGAAAAAAATATTAATAAAATCCTAAATTTTAATTTAAACTTTAATAACATTTTCAATATTTACACTTTTCCATTTATTGAACACAAAAAATTATTAAAAATTCTAACTCTTTTTGATTTTGGTTTAACTGTAATAATGAAAGAATATAAAGAAAACATAAATAGCAAACTATATGAATATGCCTACTTTCAAATTCCTATATTATCCATATCCCCTGAAGATGGAAGCATGGCTTATCTTATAAATAAATATAAAATAGGCTATATTTTATCTTATGAAAAGGATAAAATGAAAGAAAATTTAAAAGAGATACTTACTTCTTTTTATAAAAATCAATGTTTAAAAATAAGCAATGAAACATCAGAACTTTTTAAAAAAGAGAACCTATTTAATTTTCCATTAAAAAACTAAAATTAAAAGATAAAATTTAAATTTTAGTTTACAAACTTTTGTTCATTATAAATTTTCAAATTTGCTTCTGGAATTAATTCTTTTAACCATTTTCTTAGTTCTTCTCTATTCATATCTAATATATCATTAATTTTGATCTGAATCAGCTTTGAAAAAGCTTTTAAAACTTCTTCTTTATCTTCATCTACCCTAAATATTTTTTCATGTTCAGTTTTTTCAACTTTATCTTTATCAAAAAAAAGCTCTTCATACATCTTTTCTCCAGGCCTTAAGCCAGTATATACTATTTTTATATCTTTATCTGGAATAAATCCATAAAGTTTTATAAGTTCTTTAGCAATATCTACAACTTTAAATTGTTTACCCATATCAAGAACATAAATAGAACCATTATCATTAAAAGATGCAGCATTAATAAGAAGTAAACTTGCCTCAGGAATAGTCATAAAAAATCTAGTAATTTCTGGATGAGTAACAGTTACAGGACCACCTCTCTCAATCTGCTCAATAAAAAGTGGAAGAACTGAGCCTCTTGAACCAATTACATTACCAAATCTAACAATTGATGTTTTGATGCCATATCTATAAAAAAACCCATAAGTTAAGATTTCCCCAAGCCTTTTTGTTGCCCCCATTATATTTTCAGGATTTACAGCTTTATCAGTAGAAACAAATATAAATTTTTCAACATTATATTTATAACAAAGTTCAAGTATATTTAAAGTTCCAAATAGATTGTTATTTATGGCTTCATATTCATTTAGTTCCATAAGAGGTACATGTTTATGTGCTGCAGCATGAAAAACTAGATCTGGTTTGTAATGACAAAAAATTTTATCAAAAAGTTCTTTATCTTTAATGTCAATTATTTTATAAATAATTTTGCTTGCAAAATCGGAAAGCTCTCTTTTTGAAAGAAACTCGGAAATATTTTTAATTAAGTTATAAATTGAATATTCTCCTCTACCGGTTGCAATTATTAGTTCTGGTTCAAAGTTTATAAGCTGTTTTGTAATCTCAGATCCTATTGAACCCCCAGCACCTGTTATAAGAATTTTTTTGCCTTTATAAAAACTTTTTAACTTTATCTCATCAATTCTTACCTCTTCTCTACCAATAAGATCTGATAGATCAATATTTCTTAACTCCTTTATAAGTGGTCTTTTATCATTTAATTCAAGAAGGTGGGGCAAAACTTGTATATCAATAATATTTCTCTTATCTATTTCTTTTATTCTATCTACTATCCTATTTATCTGATAAGAATTTGCAGATGGAATTGCTATTATAATTTTTTCTACAATAAATTTATCAACTATTTTTTTTATTAGATCTATAGATCCAAATATTTTTTTGCCTGATATTATCTTCCCTTTTTTAGAAGGATCATCATCAAGAAAACCGATTATATGCTTTTGCAATCCAAATTTTATATATTCATTTAATATTATTCTTCCAGCTTCTCCAGCTCCGATAATTAATGTATTAACTTTTTTATCAGTATCTAAAAATATCTTATTTACATTTCTAACTTTAGAAAACTTTTTTAGTCTATAAAATATTCTATATAAAATAGTAAAAAATAGTATTAAAAAAAAAGTCAAAAAAATTTGTGGTTGAGAAAAACCAATATTTATAATTTTCAATAAAATAAAAATCAAACAAAAAGATATTAAATTTACTACTGAAAGTTTTATAAGATCACTAAAAGAGCAGTATTTCCATAAAATTTTATAGACCCCACTTATATAAAATACAAAAATATAATTAATAGAAAAAATTAAAAAATATATAAAATTTAAATAATAGGAATGACTCAATAGATCAGGATAAAATCTTATAAAATAAGATATATAATAGGAAAAAATAATAATTAATAAATCAAATATTAAATCTAAATATTTTTTCATATAAAAAAATTTTTTAAAAAATAGTTTCTTAGCAGGAATAAGTTAGAACTTTTTCGATAATGTATTCGATTTCTTCATCCTTTAATCCAGGATAGATAGGTAATGATAATGATTTTCTAAAAACTTCATTTGCTATAGGATAATCTTTTTCTCTATAACCATATTTTTCTTTATAGTATGGATGCTTATGAACAGGGATAAAATGAACAGATGTATTTATCCCATTTTCTTTTAGCTTATTGTAAAGTTCATCTCTATTGTTAACTTTTATAACATAAAGATGCCAAGATGTTTTCCTATCATCCTTAATAAAAGGTATCTCTATTTTTGAGTTTGCAAAAGCTTCACTATATTTTCTTGCAATTTTTTCTCTTTCATCATTCATCCAAAAAGCTTTTTTAAGTTGTGCAAGCCCTATTGCTGAACAGACATCTGTTAAATTATACTTATAACCATTATCTATCACTTCATAATACCAATCTCCACCTCTATACCTATCCCAAACATCTCTATTTATACCATGCAATCTATTTACCTTTATTTTTGATGCAAAATTATCATTGTTTGTTGTAGCCATCCCTCCTTCACCTGTTGCAAGAGTTTTTGTTGCATAAAAAGAAAAACATGTTACATCTGATCCATGAAGATTGCCTACAATATTATTTTTGTAGTAGGAAGGAAAAGCATGAGCTGCATCTTCTACAACATACAAATTATATTTTTTTGCAATATTATATATCTCATCCATATCACATGGTTGTCCTCCAAAATGAACAGGTATAATAGCTTTCGTTTTTTTTGTTATCAGTGGTTCAATTTTTTTAACATCAATATTATGAGTTTCATACTCAATGTCACATAAAACAGGTATTGCTCCAAAATAAGTTACAACTTCAGCTGTTGCAATAAATGTATTTGTTGGAAGAATAACTTCATCATTTTCCTTTATGCCTACTGCTTTTAAAGCTAAATGTAAAGCTGCTGTTGCAGATGCTACTCCAAAGGAATATTTTGAGCCTATAACCTTTCTAAACTCTTCTTCAAAAAGTAGAGTTTTTTTACCAGTTGTAAGCCAACCAGATTTAACTGATTCAACTACCTCATTTATTTCATCATCTGTTATATATGGTTTATGAAACATTATATTCATAATTTAATATCTCCTTATTTTTTTTCATAAAAAGCCCAATAAGTAAAGAATAAAAAGGACCTACAAGAGGATGCCCAAAAATATAATCAGTTAGTCCTCCGATTATAAAAAAAACTAATAGTGAAAAGAATAAAATATAATAGAATCTATCCTCTTTTTCTTTTATAATATTTCGTATCAATTTATAAAAAGATAATAAAACAATAAAAAGAAAAACTAAAAATGAAAAAAAACCAAACTCTGAAAATATTTGAAGAAAATCATTATGACAATGAGAATGTCGTGTAAAATTATTATGAAAATATCTATTTAAATCTTTATTATTATTAACATAGTAATTCCAGGCAAAAGGACCTGTACCTGTTAAAAATCTCTTTTTTATTACCTCCAAAGAAACTGATATCAATGCTGCTCTTTCTGCTGATTCAAAATATATTAAATCTTTCCTTGATGTTATTTCTGGATGAAACAACCATGAACTTATTTGCTTTATTTCATAACCAGCATTTATAACTCTTCTAAATATCCAGTAATCTTTTATAAATTTATCCAATAAAAATTTTCTTGAAATTGTAACTACTTTTACAATATTTTTATTTAATTTTCCCTCAAATATAGGCTCAATAATTATAAAAATTGATATTAGAAAAATAATAATAACTAGTATAGAAAAAGTTTTTAAAAAAATACTTCTTGACAGAAAAAAAAGGGATAAAATTAAAAAAATAAAAACAGATAAAAAGAAAGCTATTAATACAGACCTTGTCCCAGATGATAAAAAAGAGATAGAGGCTAAAATGACAGAAAAAATAAAAATAATAATAGAAATAAATAAGTAAAATATTTTTTTTATTTTTTTAATATTGTTTTTATTAATATTTTTAACAAAACAGAAAAAATTAAATACGATGAAAAAAAGAGGAATTATTGTACAATAAGCATAACCTACTGCATTTCTTAATAAACCACTTCTTCTATCAGAAAATATTCCAGATAAGTTTTTATATAAACTGAAAAGATATAAAATATTTATAATATAAAAAAGTAAAATAATAAGATTTGAAAAAAGATATATTTTAAAGTTTAAATTTAGAAAAACTTTGTAATAAAGTGAAAAAATATAAAAAGAAGCACACATTATTAAAAAAATTATGAAATAAATAGGTAGTCTTAAAAAGCTTAATTTATAATTATATGAAAAAATAAAAGATAATATAAAAAAAAGTAAAAAAGAAAAGATAAAACCAAACTCTATACTTTTAAATAAAATTAGATTTTCGGAGTTGCTTGAATGATAAGAAATTAATTCAATATTTTTTCTTTCTTTTGATTTGAAATAATTTAAAATTAAGAAATCAACAAAAAAAAATAAAATAATAAATACTTGAAATAGTGTAGATAAAGAAATGGATACTATAGATGTTGAAAATAAAAAAACAAACAAAAAGTATAATACAATTCTCTTTTCTAATAAACTCTCTTTACTCATCAAAAGAATAATATCTAAAATATTATTTTTAGCTATTTATTTTTTTTTTAATTTTTCGATCTCATTTTCAAGATTCTCAACCTTCTTTTCAGTTACTGATATCATATAGAAAAAGAGCATAGAAAGTATATAGATCAAAACAATAGTTATTAATGCATGAATAGGCTGAAGATAAAGTATTATTATTGCAAAACTACCATAAACAATGGTTATAGTATAAAGTAAAAGAAGTATTCCTTTATTTGAAAAACCAAGATCCATCAGTCTATGATGTATATGGTTTTTATCAGCTGTAAATATATGATATCCATTTTTTATTCTTTTGTGTGAAACACTTACAATATCTATAATTGGTACTGAAAGAAGCATCAAGGGTATAACAAAGATTGTAAGAGTCGAAAGTTTCTTTATTCCAATCAAAGGCAATATCGAGTAAATAAAACCTAAAAAATATGCCCCTCCATCACCCATAAATATTTTTGCTGGTGGAAAATTAAATATCAAAAATGCAAATGTAGATAAAGATAAAGAGAGAGAAATATAAAAAACAAGTAAATTATTTTGAATAAAACCTATAATTGTTACAAAAATAAAAGATATAAAAAGTATTCCTCCAGCAAGACCATCCATTCCATCAAGCATATTTATAGCATTCATAAATGCAGCTATCCATAAAGGAGTAAAAATATAAGTAAAATAGCCAAAATCTATTTTTATAAATCCAGGAATATTTATACCATCAAAACTTAATCCAGAAAAACATACAATTAATCCAGAAATTATTTGTAAAAAAAGTTTTAATCTTGCCTTTATATGAACAAGATCATCAATAAAACCTGTTAAGAAAGCAACAGTAAAAGCTAATAAAAAAAGATAGGGATTAAAATTAAATTTTATATTTTTTATAAATAGAAGATATAAATAAAAGACTAAAAAACCTGTAAAAATAGCTAAACCTCCAAGTCTGCTTATATTTCTTTTATGAATCTTTCTTTCATCAATATAGTCAAATAGTTTCTTTTTATGACTTATATAATTAATCAATGGAATTAATAAAAATGAGACTATAAAAGGAATAATAATAAAAAAATTAAATTCTATCTTCATCTATTCTATCCATCTAAAAATTTGTATTATTTAAACATTTTATATAATTTATTTTATTATATAGCACAAAATTTTGGAAAGAGGAGAAAAATAAATAAGATTTTTTTACTAATATATTATTAATAAATAATTTAACAATAATGTTATGAGTAATATTATTTATTATAATAAATAACTCAATATTATCAAAAATAAAAATTTATTCTTTTATTTTATTCCAATGTTTTTTGAAAAAATCAATCAAAAATACAAAAAATATTGATATAAAAAAAGAAAAAACTGTTAAAATAAAAATTTTTATTAAAAAACTTTTTAAGTCAAATTTTATTTCTTCTTCTTCTTCTTTATCAATTGACTTATAGTTATTAATTTTATAATTAATATTTTCTATTATTTTTTTATAAAATATATTGTATTTTTGATAATTCACTATTATTATTTCAGTCAAACTGCTTAATATTTTATTATAATTTTCTTCATAAGAGATAATAATATTGTTTTCATTTTCAAAATAATTCTCTAAAAAATTAATTAAATTTATTGAATTTATAAACAAATCTTCTGCATTTCCATAATTATTCACTTTTTCTAAATTTGTAATGTAATTTAAATTATAGCTCTGAAAACTAAAAGGATTAATAATCTTATCTTTAAATAAAGAATAAAAAATAATATTTTTAGTTAAATTAATAAACCTGATTTTTTCTTCATTTTCAAATTTATTTTCTTTATTAAAACAAAATTTTATTTTATAAACTGGATAAGAAGATGGGTTATTTATATATTCATTTGATAAATCACTTGGAAAAATATCATTATTTTTTATGTTATTAAATAAAATTATATTTTTGTTTAAGTGAAATTTAAGCATATTTTTTATATTTTGAAAAACTTCATAATTAAAATCTCCATTATATTCGATTGTATAAATATAATATCTTAATTTTTTACTTTTATTTAAAATGAATTTGTAATTATTTAATGATTTAATAAAAATAAAAACCCCTCCAATAATAGTAATTATTATAGTAAATACAATAATAAATTTTTTATACTTCCACAAAATTTTAAATACATCAATTAAACTAAGTTCTTCACCATTATTCATTTATTTTCCTCCTTTATATATTATTAATTAATTCTTCAATTTTGTTAATAATATGTTCTCTATTAAACATATTTTCTATTAATTTTAATGAATTTTCTATATTTATATTATTGTTTTTAGAATTTAAAATAAATTCAATTTTTTTTCTTATTTCATTTTCATCATTTTTACAAAAATAACCAATTTTATATTCATCAACTATCTTACCTACAGCTCCATCAGTAATTACAAATATAGGTTTTTGAGCATAAAGGTAAGTAAAAAATTTAGCAGGTATAGTTAATTTAATATAGTCATCTTCTATTAAAGGTAAAACAGAATAATCACAATCTTTAATTAAAGAAATAACCTCCTTTTCATCAATTTTCTCAATAAAAATAATATTAAAAGCATTTAATTTATTTTTTAATTTAATTAAATTTTCCTTCTCATTGCCATCACCCACAATATAAAAAATAATATTCTCTTCTTTAAAACTTGAAAAAGCTTTTATTACATTCTCTAAACCTTGCATTTTCCCAATATTTCCAGTATAAACAAACTTAATTTTGCTTTTATCTAAGCTTATTTTATGATTTTCTATTTTAATATTTGAATTAAACCATTGAGGAATATATATAATTTCTTTTTTAGTATATAATTTTAACCTATCTATAAAACCAGGACTACTAACTAAAATATAATCAAAGTATTTATAAATAAATTTAACAAAGTTATCTAATAAAAATGAAAAAGTAAATTTTTTTTTAAACCCATAAGAATAAACAGCATCTGGCCAAATATCTAAACTCCATATAATAGATTTTTTTTTGAAAATTTTTTTTATAAAAAAAACTGGAAAAGCTTGAGTAAGAGGACCTGTATGGTAAACAAAAACTAAATCTATTTTATTTGCAATTTTAAATACATAAAAAGATGCTTTTATCATAAAATTTATATATGATAATATTTTAATAAAAACACTTTTACTATAACCAAGAATAGTTTTTAATCTTATTATATTTATGCCATTAATATTTTCAATAACAAATTTATTAATATAACCTTGATAAAGTTTATCTCCTGGATATGATGGTATTTGTGTTAAAACTGTTACAGTAAAACCTCTATCTTTTAACTCATAAGATAGATCATTTATAGAAAAAGGTTCTGGAAAATACCTTTCAGTAATTATCAGAATATTTTTTATTTTTTCCATATATTTTTATTAATATAATCAATATAACTTATTATTATTCTTGGTATTTTCTCTGAAACATTAGGAACAAAATAATCTTTAACTAATAAAAAATTTCTTTCTTTTCTATTTTGTTTTACCGCTACTTCAATAGAATTTAATACAATATCTTTTCTAAAACCACTCATAATAACTGAAGCTTCTTCCATACCTTCTGGTCTCTCATGAGCTTCTCTAATATTTATAGCAGGAAAATTTAATATTGAAGATTCTTCTGTTATAGTCCCTGAATCAGATATAACTAAAAAAGAATTTATTTCAAGATTAACATAATCAGTAAAAGAAAATGGATTATGAAATATAATTAAATCATTAAAAATAACATTTTTTAATTGTTCAATTTTTTTTCTTGTTCTTGGATGGGTTGATACCATAATAGGAAATTTATATTTCTCTGCTATGCTATTTAATATATCTATAAAAGATAATAAATTATTCATGTTATCAACATTTTCTTCTCTATGAAAACTAACAACAAAATATTTCTCTTTTTCAAGTCCTAACTTTTCAAGAATTTTAGAACTTTTAATCTTAGGTAAATAATAATTAATAACTTCATACATTGGGGAGCCAGTCTTTATTATCCTTTCTGATGGGAAGCCCTCTTTTATTAAATATTCTCTAGCAATATCAGAATATGGTAAATTAATATCAGAAATATGATCAACAATTTTTCTATTTGTTTCTTCAGGAACTCTTTGATCAAAGCATCTATTTCCAGCTTCCATATGAAATATTGGAATTTTTCTTCTTTTAGCTGGGTAAGCACATAAACAAGAATTAGTGTCTCCTAATATCAATATAGCTTCAGGTTTAATTTTTTCAAATAATTCATCAATCTTAACTAACATATTTGATATTGTTTTAATATATGTATCAGATGCTGTTTCTAAAAAATAATCTGGTTTCTTTATTTCAAGATCATCAAAAAATATTTTATTTAATTCATAATCATAATTTTGCCCAGTATGAACAAGGATATGATCAAAATATTCATCCATTTTACTAATAACTCTTGAAAGTCTAATTACTTCGGGCCTAGTACCAACTATTGTCATAACTTTTATTTTATTCATTTCATACCTCTTCATAATAAGTATCAGGATTATCTGGATCAAAAATTTCATTTGCCCAAAAAACTGTTATCAAATCTCTATCGCCTATATTTGTTATGTTATGAGTATATCCTGGAGGAATATCAACAATTTTACAATCTTCTCCATCTACTATAATAGAATATTTTTCATTATTCAAAATATTCCTAAAAGATATTTTTGCTTTACCTTCAACTACACAAAATTTTTCAACTTTAGTATGATGATAATGGTTGCCTCTTGTAATCCCTGGTTTAGTCCTAGAAATAAAAATTTGTCCTGCAAAATTAGATTTAATAAATTCAAATAAATAACCTCTATTATCCTCATTTTTTATTGCTTTATATTCTAAATTACTTAAATCATAATAAGAAATCAAAGTAGAATAAAGATACTTTTCAAATTTATTTTCAAAATTTGGTAATATATTATTCTCCCTTATTTTAATAAAATTTTTTAATAATTCTGCTAATTTAGCTAAGCTGACCTCATAAAATGGAGTAGGATAAATAATTGAATCTACAACATCTAAATCATTTTCATAAATATGTCTTATTAAATTTTTAATAACATCATCTATATATATAAATTTAATTACTTTTTCTGGATCATTAATAATAATTTCTTTATTATGCGTTAAGTTATAACAAAAAGTAGCAACTACAGAATTATAATTTGGTTTACACCATTTACCAAATACATTTTGAAATCTATATATATAAACTTTATTACCTGTTCTTTTACTATAATTTAATAATAATTCCTCAGCTTCTTTTTTTGTTTTTCCATAAAGATTATCAAGTTCTGCTTGTATAGAAGAAGAAAATACAATTTTACATACTTTATTAAATTTTTCAAGAAAATTTATTAATTTGTTTGTAAGTTCAACATTTCCATAAAAATATTCAATTTCATTTTGTGGTCTATTTACACCAGCTAAATGGTATATAACATAAAAATTATTATTTTTTATTATTTCATCAAGTGTTTCAAAACTATTTATATCATATTCAATTATATTTAAGTTAATGTTTTTTTTTAAAAAAATTTTTAAATTCTTTCCTATAAATCCATTTGAACCTGTTATGAGAATATTCTTCATATTTATTTAGACTCCTTCATCCTCTTCATTTCTTAAAGCTTTCTGGATATATTCCAAATCTAATAAAATTTTCTTTAACTCTTCATTCGTTAGTCTTTTAGTATTATGTGAGTTATACTCTTCAACCTCTTCAATTTTCTTATCACCTTCATCAAAATATTTATGATAATTTAAATCTCTTGTATCAGCAGGTATTCTATAGTAATCACCTAAATCAATAGATATTGCTGCTTCTTCTTTAGATAATAAAGTTTCATATAATTTTTCACCATGTCTTGTTCCAATAATTTTAATTTCATTTTTAGCATTAAATATTTCAAGTAAAACTTCAGCTAATTGCTTAATAGTTGCTGCAGGAGCTTTCTGTACAAAAATATCACCCTGCTTTGCGTTATTAAAAGCAAACATAACAAGTTCAACTGCTTGCTCAAGACTCATAATAAATCTTGTCATATTTGGATTTGTAATTGTAATCGGCTCATTATTTTTAATTTGCTTTACAAATAAAGGAATCACAGATCCTCTTGAAGCCATAACATTTCCATATCTAGTTGCTGTTAAAAGAGTTTCATCCTCTCTTAAATTTCTCGACTTAGCAACCATTACTTTTTCCATTAAAGCTTTTGACATTCCCATTGCATTTATTGGATAAACAGCTTTATCTGTTGATAAAACTATAACTTTTTTTACTCCGCAATTTATTGCAGCATCTATTGTGTTTGCAGTTCCAATAATATTAGTTTTAACTGCTTCTAACGGATAAAATTCACATGAAGGTACCTGTTTTAAAGCAGCTGCTGCAAATACATAATCTACTCCTCTCATTGCTGAACAAATAGAATCATAATCTCTTACATCTCCTATATAATATTTTATTTTATCATTTTTATATTTATGTCTTAGATCATCTTGTTTTTTCTCATCACGGCTAAATACCCTTATCTCTTTTATATCAGTTTGAAGAAATTTTTTTAATACTGCATTTCCAAAAGAACCAGTACCACCAGTTATTAGTAAAACCTTATCTTTGAACATATATTCTCCTAAAACTTATATTTATATATAATTTTTATAAATATTATATATTATATTAGCATTATTTTCTAAAATAAAATATCTCTTAAAATAATTTAATACATTGTCAGAAATTTCTAATAGTTTATTTTTATTATTAAATATATTATTATATATATATTCAATTTTATTAGCTAATTCTTCTTCATTTAATTCATTAACAGTAAAACCATTATAATTATCAAATATTTCATCATCAAAAATAGGTTCTTTTAATGTTACTATAGATGGTATACCATATTTTGCAGCCTCAAATACTGGCCTTCCTATAGCAAATAAATTAGTTGTAAATAACAATAAATCAATTTTTTTGTAAAAATCATCATTATTCTTAATAAAACCCAAATATTTAACATAATTAGTTAAATTTTTCTTTTCAATAAACTCAAAAATATATTTTTCCATATCAAAAAATAAACCTAATATTTCAACTATTTTTTTGAAAAATTTATTTTTAAATATTCTAGAATTTTTTCCAGCTATATAAAGTTTTATTTTATTTAATTTCTTTTCATTAATTAAAATATCTATAGCTTTTAAAATAGTATCTATTCCTTTAGCTTTATATAGAACACCTATAAAACCTAAATTAAAACAATCTGATAATAAATTTACATTTTTTAATTTATTAAAATAATAATTATTATTATCATTAAATTCTATACCATTATGCACTACTAAAGTTTTATAAAATAGTGATGCATTTAAACTATTTTTTACTCTTTCATCTATACATATTATTTGATCAACATAATTTTTTAAAATATTAGTAAATACTTTTCTCCTAATCCCTTTTTTATTAGATTGTATAGCTCTAATATGAATTAATATTTTAATTTTTTTAAATAATTTTTTCAAAAAAAAACAATAAATAAATAAATTTCCTTCATTTAAATGAATAATTTTAACATTTTCTTTTTTAATAATTTTTATTACTTTTATTAAACTAGGAATAAAATAAAACAATTCTCTAATAAATACTAACCACCTAATACCTTTATAGTAACTATATTCTGTATTATCAAATTGTGAAAGCCATTTAATAATATATACTTTAAACCCATTATTTTTATAATAATTAATTACTTCTCCTTTAGATGTTAAAACTATTCCTTCTACATTATATTTAATTAACTCCTTATATAATAGTACCAGACTTCTTGATGAACCTCCTATAGTAGGACAAGTATGTAAATACAAAATTTTTATTTTATTACTCATTTAGATTAATCCTCTAATTCTTTTATTTCGTTTTTATAAATTAAATAACCATATAAAAAACCTATAAAAGGATGAGCTAAAGGAACTTGTGAAATAAAAATTAAGTTAAAAAATAATATTAATAAAATAGTATTTTTTATTTTTTTATAATTTTTAATTAATAATATATTAATTAAAAAAATATATGATAATCCAATTAATCCTAGATTAAATAAAACACCCCCCCATAAAGACTTTATTCTTGTTCCGTTATAAATAAATTTTAATTTTAAAAAATCAATTTTATTATCATTTAATGTGCCATTTATATAGTACAACCAATCACCAAAAAAGTGAGGTAATCCAAAATTTTCAAAAAAGCCCTTAAATGATAAAAAAATATCCTCTAATCTATCTAAGGCACTTTCATCTTTCAAAAAAAATAATAAAGGATTTTTTAAAATTCTAAAAAAAATATCATAAATTCTAGTATTTTTTAAAAAAGAAAAGGAAATTAAAATTATTAAGACAGAAAAAAATACTAGAAAATAAAATAAAATAATATTATCATATTTTAATTTAATTTTATTATATATAAATAAAACAAAAATGATCAATAAATAAAGAAGAATAACCAATATAATGGTAAAAACATATATTGCACTCTTTGCAATAAATAATAATTGAAATAAAATTATTAAAATTAGTACAACTTTTATTTTTAAACTATCAAAAAATTCAACAGTAACCCATATAAAAAAAACCAGCATAAGTCCATAATAACTAGGCTCTGGTGCAAGACTTGTGGAACCTCGTTCAGGACTTGTCGATAATCTTGGTAAAATAGTTTTAATTTGATCATAAAAAAAATATTGTAAAACACCAAAAATAAGCCAAATAAAAATAACAAAAAAGAAAAATTTTTTTAAATTTAAGAAATTATATTTTTTGAAATAAATATAAACAGATATTGAAATGCTTAAAACAGATATATATCCACCAATTTCTCTTATTCCATAAATATATTCCGATGAAAAAGGAAATAAAAACAAAGACATTAAAAAAGGAATTATTAAATATACAAAATAATTATTCAAATAAAATAGATATGGTAAAAACAGAAAATTTAATATTAAAGAAATAAATAATGCATTTGGCTGAGTATCAGTTTTAATTATATTAAAAATCTTTAAATAAGGGAAAAAGATAAAAATAAAAATAACAAAAAATAGAAAATAAAAAAGTTTTCTTTGAAAAAATATAATATTATTTTTATAATTCTGGAATTTTAAATTTATCATTTTAATAAACTCTAAAATTTTTAATTTATTATTTTAATAATTTTCTTTAAGGTTTACTTTTTTAAAAACTCTTTTTTATTTTATAATATAATATTTTAAATATGTTCCATAATCTTATCTCACTACCATATAATTTATGAGGTTTTTCTGGTCTTCTTAAATAATTTTCTAAGCCCTCTTCTTTCCATCTCATTTTCTTTATAAAATATTCTATATCTTCTATTAAATCTTTCTCTTTTGGATATGGTATCTCTTTAAGTAATTTCTCAGCTTCCTCTTTTTTCATCTGTCCTGTCAATATTAATGTAGATAAATGATTTTTCCTCTTATCTACCCCAAATTTTACTGGCAATATAAATCCTTGATAAAACCTTGTAAAAATAGATTCATAATGCTTATATGGATATGGTTTATATTTATATTTCTCTTCCAATATCTTTAACGCATCAAATTTATTATATTCAGGCAAATAATCTAAAAATGATATCCATTTTATTCCTCTGATGAATTCATACATTACAAAATCTATCGTCCCTATTGCTGGAAATGTCTTTATTTTAACTTTCCCTCTCTTAGCTAAATTGTAGATATTTGTTTTATCCCATTTAAACCAATTCCAATTTATAGGCATCTTCATTCCTTCTGTAGAACTATTTGTACCTGCTAATATATACTTTACTCCAAAGTTCTTTGCTTGCCCATAACAAACTGCTAACATTGCATTATCATACAATAACTCTATATCTATTACATCTGCATCAAAAAATGCTTGCATCAACCCCCTATACTCCTCCCAATCTATTACATGTGTATATAAATCTACTCCTAATCCTTCTACTAAATTTTTTATGTTATTTGCTGCTAATTCACTATCCCATCCATTATCCATATGTGCTGCTAATGGTCTTAATCCTAACTCTTTTACTTTTACAAGTGTATATGAACTATCAACCCCTCCACTTATACCTACTATACAGTCATATCTCTTACCTTTTCCTTCTTCTTTTATCTTTTTTACAAACTCCTCTAAACTTAAATCTATCTTCTTCTTTGGAGTTCTTATTACTTCTAAAAAATCATCGCAATAATTACACCCTGTTTCTGTAAATATTATACCTTCTGCTGTCTCATCCATTAAACATCTTTTGCATCTCCTTGTCTTTTCATTTATTTCTATAAGCTTCTCTTTTAATAATTTTACATATTTTTCCATATTTCATTCTCCTAATATATTTCTTAAATCTTCATATTTTGGATAAGATATAACAACTGCTCTATGTGGCATATGAAACACAAACATTCCGCCAGCACCACAAGCATGAGCTCCTGCCTCTTTTGCAAATTTAAAATCATTAACATTTCTTGCTCCACCACAAGCAATAGTTGGAATTTTTAATTTTGAAGAAATATATTTTATTAAATTAAAATCATATCCTTCAAAGGTTCCATCCCTATCTATATTGTTTATAATTATTTCTCCAACTCCAAGTTGTTCCATTTTAAGTGCTAATTCTAAAGCTTCATAGTTTGTCTTTTCTGTTCCACTTTTAATATAGACCTTATATTTTCCAAAAAAATCTTTTTTTACATCTAAAGAAAACACAATACTTTGATTTCCAAAAGAATCAGCAAGTTTTTTTATCAGATCAAAATTTAAAACTGCATAAGTATTTAATACAACTTTTTCTATACCTATTGAAAATAATTTTTTAGCATCTTCAAAACTTTTAATTCCTCCTCCATAACTAACTGGCATAAAAGCTTCGGATACAACTTCTTTTAGAAATTCAAAATCTATTTCTTTATTCAATTTAGAAGCTTCAATATCTAAGATAACTATTTCATCAACTTCTTTATCATTAAATATTTTAACAGTATTTATAGGATCACCAACATATTTATGATCTTTAAATTTTATCCCCTTATAAAATCCTCTATTTTTCATTAATAAAACAGGAATAATTCTTGTTTTTAACATTTTAGCCTCTTAAAAAAAATATAGATTTGACATATTCAATATCTTTCTATAAAATTTTTTAATAGTTGCATTCCAAATTTATGACTTTTTTCAGGATGAAACTGGACACCAATTATGTTTTCTTTCTCAAAAGAAGAAACAAAATCATATCCATAAAAAGTTGTTGTTAATATATCTGTTAAATCAAAACAATTAACTGCATAAGAATGAACAAAATAGAATCTATTTTCTTGATTTTCCATTCCATAAAATAATTTTGAATTCTTTCTTAAATTAACTATATTCCATCCCATATGAGGTATTTTTAAATTTTTATTTTCAATAGCTGTAAAATTAAATTTTTTTGTCTCGGCATTTATCCAGCCAAATCCTTTCTCTTTTCCTTCCTCACTTGATTTTGTCATAAGTTGCATTCCAAGACATATCCCCAATATTGGAATTTTTTTAATTAACACTTTTTCATTTAATATATCAAAAAGATTTAATTCTTTTAAGTTATTTATTCCATTATCAAAAGCCCCAACTCCTGGTAAAATAAGCTTTGTAGCTTTATTAATATCATCAATATTTGAAGATATGATCGCAGAATATCCAGCTTTTTTTACCATGTTCAAAATTGAACCTGGATTTCCTAAATTATAATTTATAATTGTTATAAAATTCATTTTAAACCCTTTTCTTAAATAAAAAATTTAATTTTTTAAAAAAAATTATCATTTTAAATAAAATAAATTTAACAATTTATCAAAATCAATTATTTCTAAAAAGTTTTCCTGCAATAAATTTAAATAATCAACAAATTCAGGATCAGAACTAATATTGCTATCTACAAAATATGTTTTTATTTTATAGTTTAAACAGTCAAGGTATACTGCACTATTTCGAGTAATATGAATATCAACATATTTTAATATTAAAAATAATGGAACATTACTCGAAATTTTAAAATCCACAAAATCACTATAATTATTTAATTTATTTTTTAAATAATCTATCTTTTTTAAATTACTTAAATCCAAAGGATGTAATCTAATAAAAAATTGATACTTATTTCTTAAAATATCTTTCTCGGCTATTTTATTTATAAGATCAATAATATTCTCTAAAAATATATTTGAAGAATTATCCCACTGTAAAGTTATTAAAATTTTTATTTTTTCTTTGTTTATTATTTTATTAATATTATTAAGTTCTTTCTTATAAAAATCTATTAAATTAAAATAATAATTAGTATCTTTCAATTTTTCAATATAATTTTCAAAATTATTAAAAAAAACATAATAAGGATTTTCTATTAAAATAACTTTAAAAAAATTTACAAATTTACATTTTCTTATTTCATTATTTAAAATAAATTCACTAATTTTATCAAAAACTATAAAACCAGAAGGCATCTTATAAGAATCTGAATTTTCTTTTAAATATCTTCTAATACTTGATTGAATAAAACCATGTTGAATATCATATACTTCTACACCTATTAATTTTGAAGCTTTGCAAATAAATTCATTAGGTTGAATTCCTATAACTTTATTAATATTATTATTAGTAAGAATTTTTTTATAAAAATTGACTATTAACTTATCATTTTTAGTTATTTTATATATAAATTTTAATACTATATGAAAAAAATTAATTTTTTTTGAATTAAAAAGTGTTTTCTTTTTGCTAAAAGGTTCTAAAATAGTAATAAACTTTTTATTAAAATTAATTTCATAAAAATAATAAATTTTTAAACTATCTATTATTTGAGAAAAATAAAAATTATTAATTTTAATACCAAAATCACCATCATTTAAAGTAAATAATATTTTATTAGAGCTTTCATTTTCTTTAATAAATAAACTCTTAAAACAAAATATATAATCCGTATAAAAAATTGACAAAACTAAATTTTTTATTAATTTAAAAAATTTTTTTTTATTAAAAATCATAATTTTTATAATATTATTTTAATTATTTTCAAATATAATATTAATTATTTCATTATATAAAGCTAAGTGTCCTTCTTTATTTAAATGTATTCCATCATCTAATAGCAAATTTTTATCTAAATTTTGCAAATCAATTACTTTAATATTATCATCTTCTTCTTTAATTTTATCTATAACTTTGTTATAATTATTTATTGTACAATTAAACATATATGATTTCTTTTCATTTTTTTCATTTGTATTTAATATTTTTATTAATATAATTTTAATATCTTTTACATTTTCTTTAGAATATTGTATTATTTTTTTTAAATTTTCATAATATTTATTTATTTCAACATAATGGATTTTTCTGAGCTTAGTTATAAAATATCTATATTTACTAAATAAGTTCACTAAAAAATTTCCAAAACCAAATAAAAATTTATTTAAAAATGGTATTAAAAAATATGTTTCAAATCTAGTAAAAACCCTTGGCGCACAATCTACAATTCCTAAATGAATTATTAAAAAATTTGGTTGTAAATATAATATATCTTCTTTTAAATTTTCTTCTCTAGATTGCATATTAGTATCATTTGCTCTTTTTGACCTATTAATAACCAAAATGTTTTTATAGGTACTTAATAAATATGGATATGTATCTTCAAATAAAATATTATTTTCTGGCCTAGGCAAGGATAAACTATCTCCTAATATAACAATTTTAATCAATTCTTAATACCTCCAATTTTTTGATAAATTAACAATTTTTTTTCTAATTCATCTATGGTACATAAAAGATCATATAATTTATTTTTATTCATTAATGCTTCTAACATCTTTTTTAAACCTGGTTTAAATTTAATATCATCTTCATCCTCATTAATAATTTCTAACTCTCTACCAAAATTATCCTTTTGAATAGTTAATTTTTCTAAAGGGCATAGAATTAATTTAAATTCTTTACAATAAATTTCAATTAACCACCTTCCTTTAGATAGCCAATTTGAATGATAAATAAAAGGAATATTTTTTTCAGATACTCCTAATCCATAATAAATATAATAATTATAATTTTCACTTTTTTTTGTAAAAAAAGCATTTAATATTTTTGGATTACCTATAATATTTAATACTAAATCTATAACATGAGATGAATTTGATATTATTAGATTTTGCTTAATAAGTTTTGGGTAATTTATTTCATCTATTCTTTCTAAAATTTCATTAAAAGAAAAAAATAAAGATTCTATTTTATTGGTTTCAATTATCTCTCTAACTTTTAGCACAGATGAATAAAACCTCCTATTATATGCAATAAAAAAGTTTTTCTTTTTATTTTTTGCTATTTTATTTAACATTTTTGCTTCTTTAATATTTAGGCAAGCTGGTTTTTCAGATAATATTAAATTGCCAAGATTTGAATTTAAAATCAATTTATTAATATAAAATAAATTTTCTACATTTACTGTATTAATTATTAAATCAAAAAATATTTTATCATTATAGTTTATTAAAAAATTTTCAAAACCCCCAATAAAAGTATTTTGAATATTAAAATTATTTTTCATTTTTAATATATTTTTTTCATTTCTTCCTACAATATATATATCATTAATATTTAAACCTTTTAAGGTCTTATAATATTCTTCACACATATATCCTGCACCGATTATTAAAACTTTCATATTAATATCCTTTTATTTTTTTATTAAGTAATTGGAATAAAATCACCTAAAATTAATCTATTATATTTTTTTGAAAAACATTCTAAAAATTTTAAATGTAATTTCATCGAATTTAAATAATCAGGAAGAGTACTTGAACCATTATTAAAAATTTCATCGATAATTTTCCTACTAATAGTACTTTGATATTCTATTATTGGAGTATCTACTTCTGATATCATATTATCTTTTATTGTAATCATTTTAGAATTTTTTTCTAAAATGATAAATGCATTATTTTCAAACTCTATAATAATTTCATCTTTCCCATAAAAAGAATTTAAATCACTTATAACTAAAAAGGTATTTTTATTTCCCAAAATAATCTCACCATAAGCTTCAAGAAAATTTTTCCTTTTTGATTCAAAAAATTTTTTAATATTAATATCTATTTCAAATTCATCAATATTTTCTTCATTATTTAAATAAAAATATAAATCTAACATATGTAAACAATTTGATAATAAATTCCAATTATATCCTAAATATTTAAAAAATAAAATTTTATAGTTATTTTTTTTTAATTCTAGTTTTAAGTTTTTATAAAAATTAAAAATCCTTCTTGGATGATTTACCCAAACTTTTAAATTTTTATTTTTAATAATATCAAGAGCTTCGTAGTAATTGTCCAATTTTGAAAATAAAACTTTTTCTAATATTATATATTTAATTTCAAAATATTTATTAGCTTCTTTAAATAAATTAAATCTAATATCAGAATTAGTTGCAATTATTAAAAAATCAAAAATAATATTTTTCTTTTCCTCATATAAATTAAATAAATCTGGGTAAAATTTAACATTATTCAATTCTTTTTTGTTCAACAAAATTTTAGCATTTTCTATGGAATTAAAATTATTTTCAACTACATACAAAAAATTATTATTATCTTTAAAAAGATCCTCTAAATATCTTTTACCAATATTCCCGCATCCTATTAACAAAATATTACGCATCAAGACCTCCTTTAATTTTTAGTAACCAAGGCATTTTATAAATATTAGAACTTAGCATCCATGTAAATAAAAATTTAATAATCATAATTATCAAATAAGAAAAAGAAGCTCCAATTAAGCCATATTTTCTAATTAATAAAATATTAATAGGAATATTTAATAAACCAGTTAAAAATGTTACTATAGCTAAAAAGTAATTTTTATTAACATATGGTATATAAATTGCAACCATATAGTACATTCCATTAAAAGCATTTCCTATACATAACCAAAAAACAATAGAAGATGATAATTGAAATTTTTTTCCTAAAAGATACTTTATAAATAAAGGTGCAAAAAAACCAAAAATTATAGAAAATATAATAACCAAAATGAAATAAATATAAGTAAATAATACAATTTTAAATTTAATTGATTCATTATTTAAACTTAATTTTTCAAAAAGCCAAGGGTTATAAGCATTTTTAAAAGATTCTATAAATAAATTAATAATCATAGATATTTGGACAGCGGTTGTATATATACCTGTTTTTTCCAATCCTAAAAGATTTGTTATAATAAATCTTGTAGATACAATATCTAATATACCCCCTAATGTATGTGGAATTAATGGCAAACCAAAATTTAATGCATCTTTAATATATTCTATATTTATTCTCCACTCTATAAAATTTTTTAATAAATTAAAAACTGAAATTAAACCAAAAAATAATGTAGCTAAAAAAATAGCAATAATTCTACCTTCCCACTTCATTTTTAGAAGAACTACTAAAATTACAGAAAAAATTACATTTAAAAAACTTTGACCAATTTGAATTAATCCATAATACTTTGCTTTTTTTTGTACTTGATAAATAGAAAGATTAGATAAAATCAAAAACTGTAAAAATGAAAAAATAACTGCAACTAGTATCCATATTTTTGGAACACCAGAATATTTATAAATAAAATCTAAAAATAATAAAACAATTATAAAAGTAATAAAAGAACTTATAAATAGTATAAAAACACAATTAGCAACATATTCTTTAAAGTTAATCTTTTTTTCAAAATAAACTCTAGTTATTGCTCCATGAACACTTAACCCCGTAAAAACACTAATAATAGAAACAAGCATTAGAAACATTGAAGTTATTCCATATTCTTCAGGAGAAAGATATCTTGTTAAAATTGGCATAAGAAAAAATGGTATTGCTGAATTAATAATAGAAGTAATAGTATAAATACTAGATGTTTTAAATAAAGAATTGCTAAATATTTTTTTAACTATATTCATTATTATTTATTCTTTCCTTTAAAACTAATTCAGCTAATTTTAAATCAAAAAATTCATCAATATCTATAGAATCTTCTCTATTCATTATAAAACCATAAATATCTTTTTTAATAAAAAAAGTTTTATGTTTTAAATATTGATCTACTTTACAAATATATATAGCACCATTAAGTCTATAATATTTAGGTAAATCTTGAGATCTTTTATTTAAAAATTTTTTCTTAATAAAATTTGACATACTTAAGTTAGAAGGAAGTTTATTACACCATTGTAAAGGATAATCTACTTCACATACTGATATAATACAATTTGCACTTTTATTAATTAAAAAATCAATAGCACCATCTATATGTTTTTCATTTCTTAAAGGACTAGTAGGTTGAAGTAAAATAATAAATGCAGATTTATCTATATTATATTTTTTTATTATATATAAAATAACATCATCAGTTGAAGCATTATCAGTAGAAAGATAAGATGGTCTTTGATCTATAATTATATTATATCTTTCACAAATATTTTTAATTTTTTCATCATCGGTAGTAACAATAATTTTGTCTATATATTTACTCTTTAAGGCTGATTCAATAGTCCAACTAATTAACGGCTTGCCATTTAATGGGAAATAATTTTTACCTTTAATTCTTTTACTTCCGCCCCTAGCAGGAATAATAGCGATAAATCTTTCGTTATTATTCATAATTTAAATCTCTCAATGACTTTTTTATATTCTTCCCACTGCCCAACATCTATCCAAGAATCTTCACTAATAGGATAAACTCCTATTTTATAATTATTTCTTTTTGAAACATTTATTAAATCTGTAGCATGGAAAAACTCATTTTCAGGGATTATATTTAAAACATTACTATTAATAACATACATTCCTGTATTTATCAAAAAATTCATTTCAGGCTTTTCTTTTATTTCATAAAGTAGTCCATCTTTAATTTCACAAACACCATAAGGAATTTTATAATTTTTTGCAGATACAACAATTGTTATATGATTATTATTTTTATAATGAAAATCACACAAATCATAATAATCAATGTCAATAATAATATCACAATTTGTTAAAATAAAATAATCAGATTTTATCTTACCTTTAAGTAAATATAAACTCCCAGCTGTACCTAAGGGTTTTTCTTCTTGCAAATAAGTAATATTAAAAGGTAAATTAATTTCTGAAAAATAAGATTTAATAATATATGATTTATAATTAACAGACAAATAAAAATCTAAAATGCCATATTCATAAAATTTACCCATAATAATTTCTAAAATAGTTTTATCCCCAATCGGAATAAGAGGTTTTGGTAAAATTTTCGTAAAAGGTTCCAATCTTGTCCCAAATCCACCAGCCATTATAACAACAGGTATTTTAAGCTCCTTGAAAATTGCTAATTTGGAATCAATTTTTGATTCTTCTAATATTAAAATTTCAACAATTGTATCATTATCTGAAATTACAGGAACATATTTGATCTCTTTGCTTATAGCTTCCTCCACTATCTCTTTTTTATCATATCCTAATTTTACTTTAAATGTATTCTTATTGCAAACATCTTTTACTTCTCCATCAAGAGACCCTGTTTTTAAAATGTATCTTCTTATATCACCATCCGTTAAAGATCCTATTAGCTTATTATTTTCATCAACAACAAATAAGATTTTTTTAGCTGTTTTATCTAGAATTTTCATTGCATCAATAATATTTGTATTTTTATTTACTAATAAATCTAAAATATTCATATAAAACTACCATAAAATTTAAATTTTAAAAAATGATTTTTTAATCTTATCAAAATCTAAATTTCTTATTATATCTAATATTTTCTTTGATGTATTACCATCACCATAAGGGTAAAAATTAATATTTTTAATTTTTTCTCTAAAATCCTCACTCAAAGCTAGATTTATAGCCTTAATTATTGAGTTTTTATCATAATCACAATCAATAATACTTTCTGTTTTTATTCTTCCATTTTGTCTACTACCAATATTAACTGTAGGAACCTTAAAATAAGGTACTTCAACAATTCCACTAGATGAGTTACCAATTACTGCATCAACATATCTTATAGTACTTAAATAAAACAATTGCCCCATGGATGTAAAAAGAACAGCCTTACTTTTATTTTTTTTTACATAATTTTCTATATATTTATTTATTATTCTTCCTTTTGGATCAGCATTGGATTTTGTAAAAATTAACAAAGTATCTTCAAATTCATCTAGTGCTTCCAATAAATTTTTTATTTGTTTTTCTACATCCATTTCTTCTATTGTTGGGGGATGAAATGTTATTAGAAAATTATGTCTCTTAAACTTTATACCAATTTTTTTTTCAATCTCATTAAAATTTAAAAAATTCATATTTTTTATATTATCTATAGAAATATCTCCAACAACATATACATTTTCTGGATTTTCTCCTAATTGAATAACATTTCTTTTATATTCTTCTGTAGAAACAAAATGAATATGACTTAATTTAGTTATACAATGTCTAAAACCATCGTCTAAAGATCCTTCTGTGATCTCTCCTCCATTTAAGTGAATTAATATAATTTTATTAATATAACAACAAATTGCAAAAATTAAAGATTCAAATCTATCGCCTAAAACTATAGCCATGGTTGGTTTTAATCTTTTTAATGCATCAGCAAACCCAATCAAACCTAAACCCATTGATTTTAATATTCCTTCATTGGTATCTGATGATAATAATATTTCAATTTTTTCATTTATTTTAAAATTATCTTTTTCAATATCTTTATAAGTCAATCCAAACTCTGGAGATAAGTGCATACAAGAAACTAATAATTGTAAAGAAAATTCTTTATTTTTTTTAATTTCACACAATAATGGTCTTAACAAACCATATTCTGATCTAGAACCGGTAAATACACAAATCTTATTAATTTTTTTCTTTTTCATAATTCAATAAATTCATCCCTTTCGAAATCTCTAGAAGCAATTTTACCTATTATTTCTTTCCATCTCATTGGATTAATTCCATAACCTGGCCGTTTTGTTGTTATATTCATTTCAGAAAAAATTTCTCCTTTTTTTATATCTCTACTTGCAACTATACTTTTCCTTGCAATATTAATATTTTTTAATTCTGATTTTGTAGGTTTTTTTATACCATCACCTAAAGCAGCCTCAACATTTCTTATACATTTAATCATTAATCTTAATTCATCAGGTTCAAGACTAGCTTTATGATCAGGTCCTGGCAAATTTTTATCTAAAGTAAAGTGTTTCTCTATCACCTCTGCTCCTAAAGCTACAGCTGCAATTGGAATTTCTATTCCTAAAGTATGATCTGAATAACCAACTTTAACTTTAAATGCATCTCTTATGGTCAACATAGCTTTCAAATTTACATCTTCATATGGAGTAGGATATTCTGTATTACAATGCATTAAAATTATTTTTTCTCTTTGAGTTCCTGAACTTGTAAGTACATCAATAGCATCTTCAATTTCTCCCAAATCAGACATCCCAGTAGATAGAATAATATTTTTATTAAATCTACCAATTTTGGCTAAATAAGGATAGTTATTAATCTCACCACTTGGAATTTTAAAAGTATCCAATCCTAATTTATCTAAAAATTCAATACTTTTTATATCAAAAGCTGATGATAAAAATTTAATATTTTTTAACTCACAATAATTTTTTAATTCTATAAATTCACTAAAACTCAATTCAAGTTTTTTTGCCATTTCTAATTGATTTTTATAACTTTCCAAATTTTTCTTTTGATATTCTGCTAAAGTAGCATAATTTGTAATTTCTTCCTCTGAAATGAATGTTTGAAATTTAACATAATCTGCTCCACAATTAACTGCTTCATCTATAAGTCTTTTTGCAAGTCTTATATCTCCGTTATGATTAACTCCAATTTCAGCTATTACAATTACTTTCATATTTATTCCTTAATATTTATCATTATCTCTTATAACCCTACAAGGATTTCCATAAGCTATTTTATTATCAGGTATATCTTTAGTCACAACCGAACCAGCTCCAATTATACAATTTTTGCCTATTTTTCGTCCCAAAGTAATAATAACTCCATCATCTAAAAGAGTATTTTCATCAATTATAACTCCTCCAGATAAAATAACACCTGAAGCAATATAAACATTATCATTTATAATATTATCATGATTAACTTGAGAACCTGTATTTATTACAACATTATTTCCAATTACTGGATTTGGAGTTATTAAACACCCACATTCTATTAAAACCCCTTTACCAATTTTAGCATTTTTACTAATAATGGCATCAGGATGAATAATATTAACAGGCTCCCAATTATTATCTACTAAAAATTTATATAAAGAAATTCTTAATTTCATTGATCCTAAAGAAATAAAAAATTTATTTGTATTATATTTTTTTCTAATATTATCCAACCAATATTTATCATAATCCTTATAATCATGCAATACTGGGATTCCTTCAATTTCCTTACCCCACAAATTTTGATTAATATCCGCAATACCAACAGGAATATATTTCTTTTGTTCGTACAAATTATATAATACTACATTTAATTGTTGACCAGCTCCAAATAATATAATTTTTTCCTTAATCTTCATTTTTAATCTCCATTTTTAAAATTTTTTTAAATTATATCCTTTTTCATATTCTGTACCCACTTGGAATATTTACTAATCTTTCTTCTATCCATTCACTATTTTTTAAATCAACTTTAAAACAATTTTTATACATCGGTAGTTTATGCATTAATCTCCATACAGGTCTTGTCATAACTCCATTTTTATTAGTAAATTCAAGAAAATTATCCCTTTCTTCCTTATTACTTAATAATATAGCATTTAACCAATAATTTGATTTGCAACCTTCCGGTTCCTTTACAAATTTAACATAAAATTGATTAATATCATTTAAACTATTTCTTTTATATTTACCTATATAATCTTCATACATTTTAGCAGTTTCTCTTTTATTATTAAGAATTTTATCAATATACTCCATTTGAGCAAAACCTATAGCTGCATTTACATTAGGTAATCTATAATTATAACCTACTTCATCATGTATATATTCCCATGGATGAGGAACCTTTGCAGTTTTCGTAACATGAATAAGTTTTTTGGCTAAATCATCATCATTTGTTAAAATCATCCCTCCACCACCAGTAGTCACTGTTTTATTTCCATTGTAACTTAAAACCCCAGCAATACCAAATGTACCACAATGTTTATTTTTATAATAAGAACCAAGTGCTTCAGTAGCATCTTCTATAACAGGAAGATTAAATCTATTTGCTATATCAATTATTTTATCTATTTTACATGGGTGACCAAAAATATGAACAGGAACTACTGCTTTTACTTTTCTTTTAGTATTTTTATTAACTAATACTTTTTCCTTTTTGTCAAATTTAGTGTTCTTAACTAAAAACTCTTCTAAGCTTTCAGGGCTCATTCCTAGTGTATCAATATCGACATCAATAAATACAGGATAAGCTCCACAATGAGCAATAGAATTTGAAACAGCAACAAAAGTTAAAGCTTGTGTTATTACCTCATCTCCATATTCTACTCCAATAGTTTTCAGGGTAATATGTAAACCTGCTGTACCATTAACAACAGCTATAGCATATTTAGATTTTGTAAAATTTGCTGTAATTTTCTCAAATTTATCTACAAATTCTCCAACATATGATACAAAAGTAGAATCAATGCATTCTATTAAATATTTCTTTTCATTTCCTATAAATACCGGTTCATGAAGACCAACTTTGTCTTTTTTATAAATTTCCTTTATAAATTTAATAAAATCTTCAAAAAAATTCATTTTCTACCTTCTCAAAATATTTTTACATCTTTTGATCTAAATATTTCTCTTTTTCAATATGTGTAAATTCAGGTAAAACTTTTTTAAAAAGATCAACTATCTCTTTTTTTTCTATTCTTTTTTTATTTTTTATTTTGTCAATCTCAACTAAAAATTCATCTATTAGGGTCAAATCTAAGGAATAATTAAGTTTCATAACTCCTATATCATCAAACCTATCAAGGTCAATAATATCATTATTTGTATAAAACTCTTCAAATTCTTTTTCTCCAGTTGTATCAGTTTTAGAAATATAACATGGCCATTTACCTTTATCAGGTAATATTTTAGCCAGTTCTCTTGCTTCATCTTCATTTTTACATAAATATATATCATAACCTATTTTATTAAGAAAATTTTGAGCTATGTCCCAAAAAGTAATCATATCGTTTATAGGATCCAACTTTGGAAAAAATATTTCCTTATTTTCACCACATAAAACATTAAGTAAACAGAGAACACCAGACTCTGATGGAATAATAAAATATCTTTTAACATCATCAGGTGTTGTTATAGGCTGTTTTTTCATTATCCTTTGAATAAATCCATATAATAAACTTCCATCACTGAAAGCTACATTAGCAAATCTTGCAGTTGAAATCTTAATTTTATCTGAATATTTTATTAAAAAAAGCTCCATTATTCTTTTAGAAGCCCCCATTAGATTAACTGGATTTGTAGCTTTATCAGTAGAAACACAAAAATATTTTTTTACACCTTTTTCAATAGCTAATTCAATAGTCTTAATTGTATTTAATATATTGACATCAATCATTCTCATTAATGTATAGGGATCTCTTTCACTTCTTACATGCTTTAAAGCTGAAAAATTTAATATATAATCATATCCATCAGAATCATGAAAAAGTTTATCATAAATAGGAGTACCAACATCAATAGCAAATGTTCTAAAATCACCATTTATATAACCTAATGAACTTCTTATATCTCTAACTAATTCTGCAAGATTATTTTCAGAAATATCAATTATATGTAAAACTTTAGGATTTCTTTTAAAAATCTCTTTAACAGTTGCACTCCCAATGGTACCTGCACCACCAATTACAAGAAAAGAACTGTTTTCAATAATACTCTTTATATAATCTTCTTTATTTTTTAAATCATTAGAGAAAAGTTTCTTTTTTCTTTTTAACAAAAATAAAATAAAATCTTCGTCAAAAAAATAAAACATTAAATCTCCAATATCTTATAATTTAATTTCTTTCCTATAATTTAAAAACTTTCCCATCTTCTATATGAACTTGTTTTACCGCATTTCTCAAATCTACAACAAGTTTAGCTTTTTCTACAATATGATCAACATCAAAACAAGAATGTAAAGTTGTAAATACTACGCAATCTACCTCTTCTAAAAGATCATCTGTTAAATCAACCCCTTTATAGTAATTTCCATGCTCAGATGTAACTTCTGGAATATATGGATCATGATAAAGAACAGTAGCACCTTTTCTTTTTACTTCATCCATAACTCTTAATGCAGGAGATTCTCTCGGATCATCAATATCAGCTTTATAAGCAACACCCAAAAATAAAACTTTGGAGCCATTCATTGCTTTTTTATGTCTGTTTAATGCATAAGCTATTTTATTCATCATTCTGTATGGTTGCATATCATTTATATGTCCAGCAGTATGAATCATAGTAAGATCAAAGTTATAGCTTTTAGCTATATATTCCAAATAAAATGGATCAAGAGGAATACAGTGCCCACCTATTCCTGGTCCGGGATAAAAAGCTTGAAAACCATATGGTTTAGTTTTTGCTGCTTCAATAACTTCCCATATATTTATATCCATTTTTCCAGCAAGGAGAGCAAGCTCATTTATCAAACTTATATTTATTAATCTATATGTATTTTCAAGGATCTTAACCATTTCTGCTGCCCTTGGAGAAGATACTGGATAAAGAGTATCTATAGCTTTCGAATATATTGCCATAGCTATTTCTTGTGCTTCTTTTCCAAGACCTCCAACAACTTTTGGGGTATTTTCTGTTTTATATATTTTATTACCTGGATCTACTCTTTCAGGAGAAAAACAGAGCCAAAAATCTTTACCTTCTTCCAACCCAGATTCTCTTTCTATAATAGGCTTCATAAAATTTTCTGTTGTAGTTGGATAAGTAGTACTTTCAAGACTTATAAAAGTTCCAGGCTTCATGTTTCTTCCTATATCGATACAGGAAGTTTCTATATAGCTCATATCTGGTTTCTTGAATATATCAAGAGGTGTAGGAACACATATCATAACACAGTCACATTCCTTTATTCTACTAAAGTCAACAGTTGCTTCAAGATATTTTTTATCAACTGAATATTTTAATTCCTCATCTTTTACATCACCTATATAATTTTTACCTTTATTTACAAGATCAGCTCTATCTTTGCTTTTTTCAAAGCCTATAACTTTAACCCCCTTTTTTGCAAAAGCAACAGCTAAAGGAAGCCCAACATAACCAAGACCAATAACACCAACAACTACTTTATTCTCTTTTATTTTTTGCATTATTTGTTCAAAATAATTCATAAAATAATCTCCTCAATTCTCTATAAAATATTTTGTATTTTTATATTAAAAATTTATTTATAAAAATTTAAATATTAATATTTATTTTATTTAATATTTTTAACTATTTTAATATTATTTTCCAAAAAAAATATTATTTAAAAAATTCTTCAATTTTTCCACAAACATAATCAATTTCTTCATCAAGCATTTCAGGAAAAATAGGTAAAGCTAATATTTCATTGGATATCTTTTCAGAAATAGGAAAATCTCCTTTTTTATAACCGAGATATTCAAAACATTTTTGTAAGTGTAATGGTAGAGGATAATATATAGAGGTCCCGATACCATTCTTTTCAAGATAATTCTTAAGTTGATCTCTTTTTTCTGTTCTTATATTAAAAACATAATAAACATTTCTACCTTTATTTTTATCAACTTTAAAAAGCTTAACATCTTTAACTTTAGACAATCTATCTTCATAAATTTTTGCTATATTTTCTCTTTTTCTTATAGACTCCTCTATGTATTCAAGTTTAACTCTTAAAATTGCTGCTTGTAAAGTATCAAGTCTTGAATTATAACCAATATAGTCATGATAATACTTTTTCTTAGTACCATGGACTCTATAAGCTTTTGCAAGATCAGCTAAATCACTATTATTTGTAACTATCATACCTCCATCACCATAACAACCAAGTGTTTTAGTAGGGAAAAAAGAGTATATACCAAAATCTCCAATTGTACCTGAATGAACCTCTTTTCCTTCAAAATTAACTTTTATTCCAAAAGACTCTGCTCCATCTTCAAGAACTTTTAAATTATAATTTCTTGCAATTTTCATTAATTTATCCATATCACATGTTTGGTTAAAAAGATGAACTGGTAAAATTCCTCTAATATTTTTTAATTCTATAATTTTCCCATTATGTATAAAATTTCCTGCTTTTATTTTTTCTAAAATCTCCTCTATTTTTTCTACATCAATCTGACATGTATCTTCATCAATATCTACAAATATTGGTGTTGAGCCATTTCTAGCTAAACAGGAAACAGATGCAAAAAAAGTAAAAGGAGTTGTTATAACATAAGTTCCTTCTTTAAAACCAAGAATATCAGAGCATATAACAAGAGCATCTGTCCCTGATGCACAAGCTATGGCATATTTTGCACCTGTATATTTACATATATCTTCTTCAAATAGCTTTACCTCTTCTCCTAAAATAAAATCACCTCTTTTTATAACTTTTTGAATAGCATGATCGAATTTTTCTTTATTTTGTATATATTCCCTTGTAGGTGTATAAAATGGAACTTGCATACTCTTATCCTTTATATATAAAGTTATTTATTATCTTTATATATTATTTATTTAATCTATTAATTTATTAATTGTTATTATATTATTGTTTATTATATTATTTGTAATTTATATTTTAACTAACTCTATTTAATAAAATCCAAATGTTCAATTTTTGAACAATTTAATATTTTAAAAAAATTAATCAATAAAAAATTTTTCTAATCAATATTTTTTAAAATAGCATCATCATTTATAAAATCAATAATATTAGTTAAATTACTATTAATATATTCATTATCATAAGAATATTTTAAACTTTCTAAAACTTTTTTTAACTCTTCTTCACTTAAATTCTCAGAAAACATATAAAAAGAACATTTTGCTTCTTCAAAAAAATATTTATCCTCTATTAAACTTTCTATATCCTTATAATTTATATTTTTATATATCAATCCAAGCTTAATACAACAATATTCTACTATAAAATCAAGCTGACTTTTACCAAATAGAAAAACATTTCTAATACCTTTATCTCTTTTTTCTTTTAGCATCCTCATTATTGCATCTTTATATATATAAGCATTTTTAGCTATTGATTTAAAGTATGTAAGACTTCTTTTATAAATAGCATTGAGCCCTTCTTTTGTTAAGATATAGCTATATGTTTTTTTATTTATTTTACTTATTTTTATTAAACCTGTATTAACTGCTTTTTTTAATATTAGATTTAACATTCCAAGAGATATATTTAAAGCTTTAGCGATCTCTCTCTGAGTAAAAGGTTCATTTCTTTTATTTTTTTCTAAAATATAAGATAAAAAATTATATTCATGATTGTTCATTTTTTGAACAATAATAAATAAAAAAAAATTGTAAAGGAAATTTTTTATTAAGAATTATTAAATAAAAAATTATGAAAAAATATTTAAAAAAACATCCAAAATTTTTTCTGCTGTTTTTCCATCGCCATAAAGAAGTTCTTTTCTTCCATAAATGGGCATTTTTTCAAGAATTTCAAGTATTCTATTTTTATCTGCACCAACAATAAAGTTCCAACCAGAATCAACAAGTTCAACCCATTCAGTTGAATCTCTTAAAGTAATACAAGAGTTATTTTATTCGATTAATTTTTCACCTAAAACATTTTCTACTTTAAATTTTTTAGCTACCTCTGAAAGCTTAATTGATTCCTCTTCCAGAATTTTTGCTATATTTGTAACTTTTTCTGAAGCATTAACTATATTTAATACACCTTTATTTATATCATCGATTGATGTCATTATTTCTCTCGAGCCTTGAGTTTGTTCAGACATCTGCTTTGCTATATCATTTATAAGTCTACTTGTTTGAATAACTTGTTGAATAATTTTTTGTATTGTATTTTTTGATTTATCTATAAGATCAATAGCATCATTAACAGATTTAACATTTTCTTTAATTCTCTTTCCTATCTCTTCTGCTGTATTGCTTGACTGTTCAGCTAAAGCTCTAATTTCTGCAGCAACAACTGAAAAACCTTTGCCTGCCTCTCCAGCTCTTGCAGCCTCTATTGAAGCATTTAATGAAAGAAGGTTAGTTTGTTCTGTTAAATCATTTATCAAATTTAGTGAGGATTTTATCTTATTTGAATGATCTTCTATTATTCTCATTTTTTCAACAATTTCATTTAAAAATTTCTGACCCTGATCTGCGTATTGAGATCCCTCTGCAATCATTCTATTTGTTTCTTCAACATTTTCATTTAATTGATTTATTGCACTTAAAGACTCTTCTAATATTGCAGATATTTCTTCAACTGAGGTTGCTTCAGAGTTTGAAAAATCAGCAAGAACTCCTGTTATCTTTCTATTATCTTCAATTATTTCCTTTAACTTATCTGAAAATTTGATAATTTCTCCAATAACTTCCTCAAAATTAGCAATCAAGTTATTAAAAGAATTAAGTAAATCATCCAGTTCTGCTGAATTTATCTTCTGTATCTTAAATCTTTTAAGAATTCCTGTATCTGAAACTTCCCTCATATGTCTTGAAAGCCTGTTAAATGGACTAAGCAATCTATTTGATGTAATAACAGCAATTATTATAAAAATAACAAGAAATACTGCAGAAAAAAGTAAAAATATTTTAAAAACATTATTAAATAATTCTTCAACAGTAGATAGGTGAAGTAAGGAAACAATTTTTATCTTTAAAAAATCTGAAGGAACAACTTTTATATAAAAAGTTTCTTTTTTATTTATTTTATCTCCTTCTTTAGTAGTATATTCTACTAAAAAGTTTGTTATCCTCGTTTTTTGGAAAAAATCTACAGGGGGAATATCATAGTAAGATTTGAAAATATTGTAAGTTGCAAATAATATAGTTCCATCAGCCTTAAAAACTATAAGGTCAGAAGTAGTAGCTTTTATTTGCCTTTTCAACATAGAAACAAAAGCTGTCATATTGACATCAAAAGCTAGTATTCCTTCGAATAATCCATCATTGTTAAATATTGGTGTAGCTATAGTAACAGTAAGACTTCCTGTAACAGGATCATTGTAAAAATCAGTTACCAAAGTATCATTTTTATTTCTTACATCCTCATACCATCCTTTAAACCTTTTATCAAGCTCTTTAACATAAATAGTCTCATCATCAGCAAAATAAAGCATATTATCATCATACCATGCATATGCTGCTGATATATCTGTAAAACCTTTTGCATAATTAAAAAGAAGTTTCAAAATTTCAGATTGATTTCTTGTTTTAAAAATTTGCATCTCTCTTAATATCTCAACTTCTTTAGAAAACTTAAAAAAGATATCTTCAGTTAATCTTAAAGTATAATTTATAGATTGAACAATATTTTCTTCTATATTGTTTATAAAAAAGTTTCTACCAAATGTTAAAAACAATATATTAAATAAAATTGGCATCAAAAGAATAAAAGAAAATGTTAGGATAAATATTTTTGATTTAATTGACTTAAATATTTTCATATTAATACTCTTTTATTTATATTATTAATTATTAATTTTTTGATTGATAATCACTATTAATTTTCGACTTTGTAAAATTTTTAATAGTATTTTAAAAAAATTAAATATTAAAAAACATTTTACAAAATTTAAAAATAAATTTAAAACTAATAAAGTTGATTTAAACATTGAAATTAAAAGGAGAAAATATATGAAAAAATAAGTTTTCACTTCTTTATGTAGATTTTATAAAAAAAAATTAAAAAATCAAAATATTTTTGAAAATTTTATTATTTTTAAACCATATATTTTATAATCTTTTTTACTTTTAATCTATTTTAAAATTTTTTATACTTTCATCTATCTTCTTAGATGTGCTCAAAATATCTTTAGCAATCCTTCCCAGGATTTCACTACTTTCAAGAAATTTTTGTGTAGTTTGATTTATATCTTCAACTGCTTTTGATAACTCTTCGTTTACATTTGCTTGCTCAGAAATAGATTCTTTAATCTCTTTTAAAACATTTGATGAAGAAACATTCAACTCAAGAATACTTTTAAGCTTTTCTTTTGAACTTTTAATAGATTCAAGCGATTCTTCCACAATTTTTTCATTTTCTTTAATAATTTTTTCAATTTCAGAGACTGTATTTTCTGCTTTTTCAGCTAAATTTCTTATTTCTTGAGCAACAACAGCAAAACCTATTCCTACTTCCCCAGCTTTTGAAGCTTCAATTGAAGCATTTAAAGCTAAAATATGTGTTTCATCAGTTATCTCATAAATAAGCTCAATAGATTTCCTTATTTTTTTTGAATAATCAAAAATTTTAGATATAGAATCCACAATACTATCAATATATTTTGTAGCATCAATAGCTTTTTTACTTCCTTCGATTATCTTTTCAGAACTTTCTTTTGCATTTTCTGAAATCATCTTAATAGAAGAAGTAGCTTCTTCAATTGCTGAAGATATTTCTTCAAGAGATGAAGCTTGAGAATTAATGGATTCTAAAAAATTGCTCATTAAAGAATTATTTTTATAAGAAATATTATTTAATCTTTCTGTAATATTTTTAAGGCCATTTATAATATTTATAAGATTATCAACCATTATATTTACAGAATTTGATAGTTTACCTATTTCGTCTTTTTTAATTTTTATGTTTATTTTTCTAAGATTACCGTCCGCAATAATTTTTGTATGATCTGATATCTTATTAATAGGAGCAATAATCTTTTTTTCTACATATATTATTAAAATTATATCCATAATAAAAACAAAGATAATAACTGCAAGAAGTCTCCAGTACATCTTAGAAAGAATTTTTACATAAAAGCTTACATCATAGTCAACACCAATAATAGCATAAACTTCGCCCTGATCATTTAATAAAGGTTCAAAATAGGAAACAAAAGTTCCATATTCATCGGTATAAGGTTTTCTGGTAAATGTAGCTTGTTTTGTTTTGTAAGCTTCAACTAGTTCTTTAGGTGGATAATCATATACTGAAAGGTAATCTTTTTTAAATAATTCATAATCAAATTCATTTGACATTAAAAAAATAAAATTATCATCTTTTGGCTCCATAATATAAAGGTAAATAAAACCAAATATTTTAGCTATTCTATTAGTTTGATCAACAATTTTTTTATATTCCTCCCAATTATTGGCAAGCTCTTTTATTTTATTTACATCTGTATATTCAGGAATTAGTTTTGCTATTTCTATACCTTTTTTCATTGTTTCTTTAAAATCTTTAAATATTAACTCATATAATATAAAATTTCTAATTAACGAAAATGTAAAAATTACAATAAATAAAGCAAAAATAAAAATAATTAAAGCAACTCTAAATCTAATAGACATTTTTCCTCCACTTTTTTTTAAAAAATTTTTATATAAAATGAAATATTTGTCAATATTTTTTGATTAAAAAAAAAATTTTATTAAAAAAAGAGAAAATTTTAACTAATTTAATTCTAAAAAATTTAGAGTAAATTAGAATAAAATTATTAGAATAAAATTAAAAGTTCATATTAAAATTCATACTGAAATTTTTTGATATTTTCATTTATTTCTTCTGAAATATTACTTATCTGATATGAGAGTATCTCTATCTCTTTACTATTTTTCAGATAATTTTGTGCAATTTCATTTATTTCTTCAATAGCTTTTGTTATATTTTCTGCACTGTTTACATTCTCAGAAATATTATTCTTTATATTATCAAGAATTTTTGAAGAAATAAGATTTATTTCAATTATATTATTAAGTTTATTTTTTGAATCATTAACAAGGTTTAAAGCTTCATTTATAATTTTATCATTTTCTTTAATAGAATTTTCTATTTCTACAAGCATTTGAGATGCTTTATCTGAAAGGTTTTTTATTTCTGTTGCAACAACAGCAAAACCTACACCCATTTTACCAGCTTTAGTTGCTTCTATTGCTGCATTTAAAGCTAATAGATTAGTTTCATCTGTTATATCATATATTATTTTTAAAGTTTTCTTAAGGTTTTTAGAAGATAAATAAATATTATTCATTGCATTAATCATTCTGTCAATATAATTCTTAGCATCAAAAGCTTTCTTATTCCCTTCATGAATAATAATTGTATTTTCTGTAACATATTGCTCAATTTCCTTTATATTTTTTGTTGCTTTCCTTATTGAAGAAGAAATTTTCTCAATTGATAATGCTTGATAATTAAAAGAATCAATAAAATCTTCTACTACATCATTATTTTTATTAGATATATACTTAAGTTTTTGTGTGGTATTATTAAGGTGCTCTATAATAATTTTAAAATTATCAACCATTATATTAATATTTTTAATTAATACATTTATTTCATTGTTTTCATTATTGTCCTTATGATAAAATTTTTGGAGAAATCCTTTAGAAATATGTCCTGTATGCTGAGAAACTTTTTTTAAAGGAAAAACAATTTTTCTTTGTATAAAGAAAGTAAAAATATAAATAACTGTTAAAACAAAAAATACTATAAAACCAGCATAAAAGTAAAATCTTCTATAAAAATTATTAACAAAATCGATATCATAATAAAAACCAACAATAGCTTGAACTTTATCAAGTTTTGTAATTGGACAAAATAAAGCAACAAATTCTCCAAATTGATCCTTATAAGGTTTACTTAAAAATACTTCTCTCTTTTCATAATAAGCTTTCTCCATTTCTGGTGGAGCATCATAATATATCCAAAAAAAATTTGATTTATTTATACTTGAGTTTCTATCATTTGAAATCAAAAAAACAAAACCTTGATCTGATGGTTTAAAGATATATATATATCTAAAATTGAATATTGAGCAAATTTCATCAAGAAAATTTAATATTTTATAATAATAAGATGACTCTCTATTAAAATTTAAAAGTTCATTTATCAATTCTGGATTTTCTTTAATATAAAATAAAAAATTTTTAGAACCTTTTATAAGATTATCATTTATCAAGCTACTTATTAATTCTCTAGTTAAAAATAGAAAGGTAAAAACAAATAAAATTATTATCGTAATAGATATAAAAAAAATTATAAGTGTTATTTTTCTCTTTAGTGACATAAAATCTCCTATAAAGGAAGAAATCTCCCTATATAAGAGAAACAAGAAAATGTTTTAATTTTATTTTTTAATAATTTTTTTTTTATTAATTTTTTTAAAAAATTTTAATACTTTTCAACTAACCCATCTGAATATTCTTCATAAATTTTATTGCATTGAGAGCAAAAATAAACATTATTTTCTCTTTTTTGCAATGTTACTCCACATTTACAAACCCATCCTATTTGTTTTGCAGGAACTCCAACCATTAGTGCAAAAGAAGGAACATCCTTTACAACTACTGCTCCAGCACCAATAAAAGCATAATCACCTATTGTCACCCCACATACAATTGTTGCATTAGCTCCAATAGAAGCTCCTTTTTTAACAAGAGTTTTCCTATATTCATGTTTTCTTTCTATGAAAGCCCTTGGATTTATAACATTTGTAAAAACCATCGAAGGACCACAAAAAACATCATCTTCAAGAACAACATCATCATAAACTGAAACATTATTTTGTATTTTAACGCCATTTCCTATAATAGCTTTTGAACCAATATTAACGTTCTGACCAATTGAACAATTCTTCCCTATTCTCGCACCACTCATTATATGAGAAAAATGCCACACTCTTGTTCCCGTACCTATATAAGAACCAGCATCAATATAAGAACTTTCATGAACTTTATATTCTCCTAAACCATCATCCGATTTAAATATTTTAAGTTCACCTTCTTTTCTTAAAAACTCTCCCATAAAATCTCCTTTTATTATCTCTATTAAAAACTAATAAATTTTATTTCTTTGAGACTTCCTGCTTCTATAATCCTCTTTTTAATATATATTTTGAGATAGTTTGCTTTCGTTGAATTTCTATCTATAAATACCTCACAATTTCCTGAAATATTTAACTCCCCACTTTCATATAAGTATGTTGCAAAATCTCCTTTTGCAAAAACACCTCTTTTTTTATCTATATCGCTTTGTTCAAAAATAAAAGACACTTTATTTTTAAATAAAAATGTCTTACTTTCCCATAAAACTTCCATAACCTCTGATTTAACAATAAACTTATCTTTTATATTAATAAAAAAAGGATAACCAATAATAGATGCAAAATTTTCTTTATTAACTATTTTAGCACTTTCACCTCTTTGTATTAATTCTATTTTATCACTTTGAAGATAATCATTTTCATTGCTCCATTTTATCAAAAGGACTTTCTCATCAAGTTGATAAGTATCCTCCTCTTTTCCTTCATAAATTAAGTTATTACAATAAATATAAAGTAAATTTACAAAATCAAAAACTTTAACATTTTTTTCTATTTGAAAGCTACCTATTTTATTATTAATTTTGGCTTTATCACCTTTAATTATTCTTGAAGCAAAAAAAATAGATAAATCTTTCCTGATTTCTTTTGAAATTTTATCTTTATCTATTTCAAACCTAGATATTTTTTGAATATTTTCATATATAATTTTATTTGATGCAGGATAAGTAAAAAAATATAAATTTTCTTTATTTTTTTCAATCAATTCTATTTCATTTTTTTCATTTTCAATCAAAAGATTTTTAAAGTTAAGAAGGTTATCTGTATCAACTTTGAAAATATCATAAAATTCTGGTTCATATTTATACTCGCAAATTAAAACATCTTTATTTGAATAAGCTTCTTCTTTAATAAAATCATAGTAAAAATCATCACCAATTATTATATAATTTTTTAAATAATTTTTTACAATACACATTTCTCTTATAGAAAAATATTGATCCGAATAAAAATCTCCTTCTTTTGAAGAAAAAAATATATAATTTTTTATTTCCTCTTTTTCTCTTAAATTTTTAAAATTTCTAAGTTTAAAATCTTTATCAAAAAAAATTGAAAAGTTTAAATAATAATAATTTTTCTCATTATTATATAAATAATTAATTTTAGAAAAATCGATTTTACTTTTCTCTTTATCAACTTCAATTACATAATTAAAAGCATTATTATAAGAAAATCTGTAGTATGTTGCTTTTATATCACTTTTCTTATTAGACTCGTTTTTTTTATCCCTAATAGCTAGATTCCTATTTACAAATTCATATTCAAGGTATGATCCATCTGAATAAAATAGAGTATTTTCAGATAATCTAGTTAAATTTCCCTTATTTATCTTTAATATGTAATTTTGTCCATAATCTTTATATGTAAAAACACCATTATTTCCATAAAAGTGGATTCTATCATCTTTGCTCTCATAAATAACAGTAGCTGAATTATAAATATAATCTAATGTTTTTATTTCAATGTTAGAATTAATAATACTTGAATTTTCTAAACTATTTTCATTTTGTTCTTTATTTACATCTTTTTCAGGTAATTCAATTTTGAATTTATGAGATCTTCCTGCTCCTCTAAAAGATAACTTTTTATTATAGTCAAAAATTAAATAATCTCCACTTTCAATTTCAATATATGTATTTAAATTTTCCCTTTTTATAGATACAAATTCTCCCCTAAAATCTATTCTATTATTTTTGTTAGATATTTCACCTTTTACATTATTCTTAAATGAAACTTTCAAATTATTATTATCTAAAATAATAAAATCAGATTGGACAAAAATGTTTTCATCATTCTGGTTAACTCTATCATTAATACTTTTTATTTTAGAATCATAAAAACAGTTAATTATTTTTTTTTCTAGATCAATCAACATTATATCTGATAAAATTTCAATGTTATTATTATAGTCAACTATTTTAGCATTTTTACTTATGGAAACATTTTTCACTTGTTCAAGAGAATTTAATTTTATAAGATCACCTGAAATAGTTTGTATTATTTTCCCACTATTATATACATTTATTAACCCAGTTTTTACGAGAACATACTTCCTATTATTTAATTTGTTATAAACAGAATAAGCTTTTTCTCCTGATACAGAAACATCAAGAATAAATTCTCCTTGATTTTCAATAAATCTTTCAATAAAAAATTTATTAATATATAACTCTTTTTTCAATAAAAAAGTTTGATTAAACTCATTTTCTATCTGATCAATAAATGATAAATTTTTAATTATCTCATCATCTACTTTATAAATTTCTTGATTAATTGAACTATTTACTTCACTCTTTCTATTTTTATTTACTATAATTAAAAACAAAACAACAAAAAGAAAAAATATTAAAATTAAAAAAATTAAAAAGGGTCTTTTGATAAATTTTAATTTTCTTAATTTTAATAAACTATTAAATATATTATTTAAATTGTACATTAATTAAATTAATAACACAAATTAATTTTTAATCAACCTTTCAAGTCTTGCTCTATCAAAACCTATTATAATTTCACCATTAAAATCTATAACTGGAACACCAGTTTGGCCTGATTTTTTAACCATTTCTAAAGCTCTAGAGTAATCTTTACTAACATCTACATCTTCAAAATCAATATTTTTTGATTTTAAAAATTGCTTTGCTAACTGACAATATGGACATGATGGTGTAGAATAAACAATTATCATATATTCCTCCTAATTTAATTTATCTCTAAAATAAATATAACAATACAAGTTTATATTGTCAACTATTAATTTTTTTTTAATTTATTAAAAATTTCATACTATTTTTTATTGATTTTTATTTTTCTTTTTGTTATTGTTTATTTATGAAAAATATAGAAAAAAATGAAATTAAAAATATTAATTTGAATAATATTTTTGAAAAGATAGAGCAAATTTATAAAATGTTTATTATTTGTAAAAAAAGAATAATTAAAAATTTAAATATTACTCCAGTAGAAACAAAAGTTCTTGATTTAATAAATAGCAATATTAATTGTAATCAGATGAGCATTGCAAAAGCGCTAAAAATAAATAAATCAAGAGTGACAAGAATAGTCTCAGAATTACTTGAAAAGAAGCTTATTGAAAGAACACCATCACAAGATGACAGAAGAGTATATTGTTTAAAACTGACTTATTATGGTCAAGAGATTCTTCAAAAAAATAAACAACTTTGTTCAACTCTTTTTGAAAACTCCATATTAAGCAATCAATCTTCAGAAGAATATTTACAAGACTTTTACAATTGTCTTACAAAATTTTTAGAAAAACTTGAAGAATTTGAAAAAGAACTATCTTTAAAGAGCAAAAAACTTTATTTTTAATCTTTTAAAGTAGAAAATATTACAAAATATTATTTTAATTTAAATTTAATTTATTTTTAATTTAATATGAGTTTAAATTAAAATAAGAGCATTGCTTGCCAAAATAGTCATAACCAATATTTGGGTTATTGGGGTCAATTATCTCTTTTGAATAATCAATAATAAACCTATAAAAATATCTACCTGGTTTAAGTTTCAAACTTATTTTCCAAAATCCATCTTCTTTATAAAGTAAATATTCAAATGGATTCCAGTTATTAAATGAACCTGCAACATGAACAAACTTTTGGCCTTTGTCCTCCATCCAAAAAGTAACAGTTCCATCATTATTCACAACCGGTGAAATAGAATAAAAATTTACATCTTTTGGAATTTCTAATAATGATAATTGGTGGTCATTATTATCTCTATAAGTTCTTGAGTTATTAGGATCAAGAATCCAAAAATTATCCACATTAAATTTATAGACATAAAAACCTTTTTTTAAAGGTTTTTTTAAAAAATAGTACCATATATCGTAAAAAGACTTTTTCATACTTTCCATATACTGCCAATCAAAAAATGAGCCAGATATTTTTACTATTTTTCCTGGTCCAGAGTAAGTAAACAAAACTCCATTAGAATAAATTATTGGTTCTGAAGCTTTAGATATATTGTTTAAATTATTTTCATCTATTTTAGTATTTGTAAAATCGATATAACCTAAAAAAATAGAAGATAAAAATAAAATTAATAATAAAACTTTTATTTTACATAATTTAAAATACATACAAGTACTCTTTTATTTTATTTTTCAATGTTTATTATACTTTTCGAAAGATTTAAAATTAGGTTTAATTTTCTTTGAAAATTTTTTTATTATTTAGATATAATATTACCAAATGAAATATTTTCTTTCTTTGAAATAACCACAGCTTTAGCAACATCATTTGTAACTTCAGTTACTTTAATAATAGCAATCATTATATAATTATTATTTTGATCCACTTTATACACTTTTAATTCGTCCCCTACTTTTACTGAACCTATTTTTTCAATTCTAAATCTTAAAACCTCTGTGTCTTCACTATAGAAAATAACTCTTCCAAGGATCTCAAATTGGGCTTTCTCTATAAGTGTTTGCGCAGTTATAACTGTTTGGCTTACATTTTTCAAACTTTCTGCAATTTTTTCATCTATTCTTTTTAAAATTTCAATTACCTGTTTTGTGTAAGAATTACCAGGATACTTCAAAATTATATCATAAGCTTTTACTTTAGCTTTATTATAATCACCTGTTTCATATAATGAATTTAGTTCCCTAAGAAGTTTTATAACCTCATTATCCATTCTACTTAAATCTAAAGATTTCTGAAAATTATAAGCTATGTCAATAACAGATGGTAAATTAGAAGAAAATGAATAATTTTTTATAAAACTTCTACAAAGATCAATACCTTCTTTAAACTTGTTTTCTTGTTGAAGTCTTAATATTTCTTCGTACACTTTTGAAGCCTCATTTTCCAAATCTTGTTTTTCTTTTTTATCAATTAATAAATATGAAACTTTAATAAAATTTTCCATACTTTGTTTATCAATTTCAGTAGCGACAAAATAGTTTGAAAAAGCTTTTCTATATGTATTGAAAGCTTCTTCATATCTTTTGTTCTTAAAATAATCATTAGCTAAAGTTAAGAGCTTAACCTTTTCATTATAATAATTCTCTTCATTTTGTAATTTATTTATAAAAGATGAAAATGTATCAACCAAAGATACATAGTAATTTCTTCTTTCATTATCAATCTTTTTACTATCTTGAGAATTTGTTAAATAATCCTTAAAATCATTTAACTTTTTAATCGCTTTATCGTAATCTTTCTTTCTTATTTGATTTGAAACATCAAGCAAATAATCTGATATATTTTGTTGTATTTTTAACTCTTCTGTTGACATTATTTGAACCTGAGAAAGTTTTTTTTCAAGTTCCTGACTTTTTTTCTTTTCCTCTTCAAGTTGTTTTTCAAGGGAAGATATTTGTGATTTTGTTTCCTCTATATTTTTTTCCTTCTCTTTTATTTGGTTTTGATAAACCTCTTTATCCTGTTGTAATTTTTTCTCTACTTCAGCAACTTTACTTAAGTATTCTTGTTTTGCTTTCTCAACTTCATTTCTCAAATCATTCATCTGTTTATTATAATTTGAATTAATTTCTGAAACTATTTTATCATATTCTTCTTTTGAAATTGTATTATTTTTTAATAACTTTTTTTGTTCTTCAAGTTTAGCAAGATACTCTTCGTAAATTTTTTTCTGCCTTTCTTCAAGTATCTTATCTTGATTTTTTAAAAACTCTTCCTTTTCTTTATTTACCTTTGTTAACTCATCCTGAACCTGAGAAAGCATTGATTCTAACTTTTTCTTTTCTTCTTCTTGTTTTCTCTTTAACTCTTTAATCAGTATTGCTTCTATGCTTTCAATTTTGGCTACCTTTTGACTTCTTTTTATTTCTTCATTTTTAGAATAGATCAAAAAACCACCAAAAGCTAATCCTGAAACAGTTATTAACAAGATATAGAGAAAAAATATTGTTTTAGTAAAGGAGATAGTATTTTTCAAATAAAATGATATTCTTTTTCCAACATCACTTATTTTTAAAGATTCAGAAATCCTCTCAATCTCTTCAAAAATTCTTTTTTTATCTTCTTCAGTTCCTAAATACTCATCATCAGACTCACTTTCTTTATCATTCCCTGAATTTTTTATAGCCCAAATTTCTTCCTCTGCTTTTCTTATTTTTTTATCCTCAATATTGTTTTTAATAATATTTCTATCTTTTTCATTATTATCATTTATAGCTTTATTTAATTCTCTTGAATATTCTTTTAATTCTTTAATGTTAATTTTATTAAAATTTCCTAAACTTATATCCTTTATAATAGAAGATAAATCAATTAAAAATATTTCTTCATTCTTATATCTTATAATTCCATCAATATATTTATATTTAATATTCATATCAATATCGAATTCATTAATTTTTAACTCTTCAATATCATCTGAGAGTTTAATAACAAAATTATTTAATATAATACTAAAATATTTTTCTTTACTAATGATACTATCAGTTATCTCCGTAAAAATATTATCTAATTCTATTTTATTTTTTGCATTTATAAAGTAATTTTCATCAACTTCTTCATGTAATAGATCTTTTAAAATTCCTACCTTAATTTTTCTATAGTTAATAATTAAAATATTTTTCATCATTATAGCTCCTATTCTAAATATAAGATTAAATTAAACAAAAATATGTAAATAATAGTTATATATATTTTTATAAATATAATTATATCATAAAATTTTATTTTTTCTATATTTTATAATTCTTTTATAAATTTTTATATTTACTTTTTTTTTTATTTTATTAGATTAAATTTTAAAAACAACAATTATGTATGGTATGTTAAAATAAAAAATGGACAAAAAAAAAATTAAAATAAAATTTATATATTGTCTTAAATATTTTTTACTTTTATTTTTATTTATGAACTTATTATCATGCAAATCAATTGGTTTCTATAAATCAATCTCTGAATCTTTCGTTAATATAAGTTATAGATTATTTACAAATAAAGATCTAAATATTATATTTGGAGTTATAGATAAAATATCGGTCCCTCTTTTTAGTCAACAGATTGAAAATCCTATCTCAAATTTTTTTTCTATTTTAACCCCTTTTGATATACTTCCTGAAATTAAAAAATCTGAGCAAATTACACTTTATCCTTGCTTTTTAAGTTTAACCGTTTTAAACTTATTAGAAAATAAGTTAACTGATAAAATTGATATAATAGATTTATATAACATTTTTAAGCAATCTCTACTTTATTGTTTTGAAGAAAAAGTTATTTATAAAAGTTTAAGTTTATCATCAATAAATTTAATATCTATTTATAAATTCAATCAAACAATCCCTTTAATGAATTTCTTAATGAATCACATTAATTATAATGAAAAAAAACTCTATGAAACCATAGAAAAATATAAAAATAAAGAAATAGGGAAAATAAAATATTTAAATTTGAATTTTGGATACTTTTTTCTTTTTAAGAATCAAAATACTTTTGAAAAAAATAAGATCTTAATATTCTCAAATAAAAAAGAATTAATAAAAATTAAAATTCATTATTAAAATCCTACATACTCTTAAGCTCATTTATTTTTTCTCTTAAAAATATTGCATTTTCAAAATTCCATTTTTTTGCTTCCTCTTCCATAAGATCTTTCAAAATTTTTATAAGTTTTTTTCTATCCTCTATATTATATATATTATAACTTTCAAGCAAATCTTCATAAACAACATCTTTTTTAATTTCTTCTTTTTTTATTTTTTCCCTTTCAATAAATTCAGATTTCTCTTTACTTATCGATTTAGGTATTATTCCATATTTTTCATTATATTCAAGCTGTATTTTTCTTCTCCTTCTTGTCTCTTCTATAGCAACTTTCATAGAATCAGACACATTATCACAGTACATTATTATTTTTCCATTAACATTCCTTGCTGCTCTACCCATCATTTGGATTAAAGATTTTTCTGATCTTAAAAAACCAACTTTATCAGCATCAAGAATAGCAACAAGTGAAATCTCAGGGATATCTATCCCCTCCCTTAAAAGATTTATCCCTACAAGTACATCAAATTTCCCATTTCTATAATCTGATATAATTTCAACTCTTTCTAAAGTTTTTATTTCTGAATGTAAATATTTTGCCTTTACACCTTTTTTTAATAAAAATTTGGTAAGGTTTTCTGCATTTTCTTTTGTCAAAGTTAAAACAAGAACTCTTTCATTTACTTTTATCCTACCTTCAATCTCTTTTAATAAATCATCCATCTGTCCTTCACTTTTTCTAACTTCAATTTCTGGATCAACTAATCCTGTTGGCCTTATGATTTGCTCTACTATTATGTAAGAATTCTTCTTTTCATATTCACCTGGTGTTGCCGAAACAAAAATTATTTTTTTAAAATATTTTTCTACTTCATTAAATTTTAAAGGTCTATGGTCTAAAGCTGATGGTAATCTAAACCCATATTCAACAAGTATCTTTTTTCTTGAATAATCCCCATGATACATTCCAATAAGTTGTGGAATAGTTACATGTGATTCATCAATAATTATTAAAAAATCTTCAGGGAAATAATCAAGAAGAGTAAAAGGTGGTTGGCCAGGAAGTCTACCAGAAAAATATCTTGAATAATTTTCAGAACCTTTAACATACCCCACTTCTGTTAACATTTCTAAATCATACATAGTCCTTGACCATAATCTTTTTGCTTCTATTTCCTTTCCCTGTTTTATTAATTCATCATATCTTATTTTTAGCTCTTCCTCTATCTGTTTAATAGCAATCTTTCTTACCTCTGGAGTAGTTACAAAAAAATTTGCAGGATAAAGATAAAATTCACTTATCTCCTCTATTTTATTACTGGATAAAGGATCTATTATATAAATTTTCTCAATAATGTCACTAAAGAAAAATACTCTAATAGCATCTTTAGAATAGGCTGGAAATATATCAAGAATATCTCCTTTTAATCTAAACTTACCTCTTACAAAAGAAATATCATCCCTTTGATAATAAATAGATAAAAGGTTATATAATAAATCATTAATTTTTATCTTTTGATTTTTATAAATATGTATTCTTTGTTTCTTGAACTCCTCTGGATTTCCTATACCATAAATACAGGATACTGTTGCAACAATAATCACATCTCTTCTTGAAAGAAGAGCTTCAGTGGCTTTAAGTCTTAATCTATCTATCTCTTCATTTATTGAAGAATCTTTTTCTATATATAAATCCCTTTTTGGAAGATATGCTTCTGGTTGATAATAATCGAAATTTGAAACAAAATACTCAACTCTATTTTCAGGAAAAAAATTTTTAAATTCTCTATATAGTTGTGCTGAAAGAGTTTTATTATGAGAAATTACAAGAGCAGGAAGACCTAATTTCTCAATAATGTTAGCACAGGTAAATGTTTTGCCTGAACCTGTAACTCCAAGAAGTGTTACTTTTGTTTTACCTTTTTCAAAAGATTCTATAATTTGCTCTATTGCTTTTTGCTGGTCATAAGCTGGTTTAAAACTCGACTTTAATTTATAATTCATATCTTGTTTTTTATTCCTTTTATTATGCTTATTTCTATTATTATGATTTCTTATTATGAATAATTAAACATTCTTTTAATTTAAATATTATTTTTATATAATTTTAATCTTTATAATAAAAAATTATCTAATAACTATCTATTAAAATAAAAACTTACATATATTCTAGAAATTATTAAGTTTTTATTAAAACACCGAAAAATAAGATATGATAGAGTATAATAAAAAAATAATATATACATTTACTAAACCCATTTTACCATCTCTATTAATATTTACAATATTATTATCCTCTTTTGCAATTCCACAAACTATCTATGCAAAAAATATAAATGAGGTCTTCAATAAAATAAATGAAGTTTCAAATAATTTTATAAATAAAATAAAAAGTAAAATAATCAAAATATTCTATTTTGACAAAAAACAAAAATTTATAAAATATGAAAATCAAGTCTTTTTTGCAAAACTATATCTAGAGACAATTCTTGAAAATTCATTATATGAAGGGCTAAATTACATTGATAGATCATCAAAAGAAAAAATCAGTTTGTATTATCTCGAAGAAATCGAAAGCAATTACAAACCTTTAATTCTAAATAAATATAAAGAATATTATTTTTCTTTTTATTCAAATAATAATGACTTTAGTAAAATTTACTTATATTTATATAAGCCCAATGGAAATATTATAAAAAACTTTATTGTTAAAAATATAAATTATGAGATATTAGAAACAAATAATATTTTTATTGCAGACTCTATAGAAAAAAAATTCTTTTTCGTAAATATATATTCAAATTTAAATTATTTTGATAAGGAAGTTTTTATTTACACATGGGCTCCAAAATTATCACTGCTTGATTATATATTGATCTTTTCTCTTTTACTTTTAATTATTTTTCTAATAATAATTACCCAAACTTATTATTCTATTCTTTTAGAAAAAAAAATAATTAATGTAAATGAAAAAAATGAAATTTTAGAATTAAATAAAAAAGAATTCAGCTACATTAACCTAAATGATGAAAAAAATAACTCAATTAATTTTAAAAAGAAAGATACCAATAAAAGTTTAATTGAAAAAACAAATTTTTTGAATAATAATTATAAAGAAGATAAAATTGAATCAAAAATAAAAACTAGCGAAGATAATTTAAATCTTATTGAAAACAAAAATTTAAATGAAAAAGAATTTAATTTTGATAAAGAAATTAAAGAAATAGAAAAAGAAATATTGGATTTATAATACTTTATTTAATCAATATATTTAAAAAAATTAGATATTGGATTTAATTTATATATTAATTTTTTTTTATAATAAATTAAAAAATAAAAAATTGGGAGATTATAAATGGATAAAGGTTTAAAGAATTTGCTTATTTCGATAGTTATTGCTCTTTCAATCTTTATTTTAATTTTAATATTTATTAAAACAAATATTATATCATTTAATATAAATATATTAACTAACAATGATCAGCAAAAATACTTTAAGAATTTATTAAATATAAAAACAAGTTTTTATGAATATATAGATGTTAAAAAAACAAAAATAAAAATTGGACTTATTAATAATATTTTTATTAATAATTTTTTAAACTATAAAGGAACAAAAGAATTAGAGTTCTTAATTCAAACATTTCTAAATAACAATGAAGATATAATAGCTATTACCTTAATAGATAAAAATGGAAAAATATTTTTTACATCTCCGGAAAATCCAGATTTAAATAATAAATCAATAAATACTTTAATTTTGAACGAGTATTTAAAAAACAATTTTGTTTTTGATAATTTACTTTCAAAGTATGATCAGTATTCGAAAATAGCATCAATAATAATACCTTACCCTATTTATAATAACAAAGATAGTAGTTTTTCTGGTTTAGCTCTATTTCACATTCATGGAAGTAGTATTGCAAAAGAAATAAAAGAAAGATCTTCTGTAGATATTAATTCATTAATTTATCAATTAGGTAATAATGTTATAATTTTTTCACCATATTCAGAACTTCTCGAGGATAAGAAAGAGCTCTCTAGAATTATAAATACTATCTCTAAAGAAAATAAACTTGGATTTATGGGTCCAAGTAAAGAATTCAAATCAACTAAAGGCACCTATTATATTTTTTATGATGCAACCCCTTCAGAATCAAATTATAAATTTGGTCTAATAACTATTAAAATTCAAACAAATAAATTTCAATTATTACTTATTACAATATATGCAATATCAATCATTGCTCTTATAATATATATTTTATTAGTATCATTTAGCATTGCAGAAAAGGAAATTAAAAAATCTCCTTATATCGAAAAAAAAGATAAAAAATTTATTAAAAGAGAAGAAGATGAATTTTTAGATTCAGTCTCAAAGAAAAGTTTCTCTGACCACTATCTTGAAGAAGCTTATACCCCTACAAGTGTATATTCAGCAACTCAAACCAAAGAAAGCAAAAAAGAAGAGTTAAAAAGTTTAATAAAAGATATATCCAAAAGTGATTCATTAAAAGCAAAAGAAGTACCACAAGAATTTGATCATTTTGATATAGAACTACCATCACTTGCTGAAGATGAAAAGATTTTAGAAGAAAAAACCTCTGAAGAAATTGAGCTTCCTTCTTTAGAGGAAGAACCTAAAATATCTGAAGAAGAGATCGAACTTCCTTCTCTTGAAGAACAAACTTTAATTGAAGAAAAAATACCTGAATCCCTTGAAGCTGAAGAGGAACTTGAACTTCCTAAACTTGATGAAGAAACTTTATCCTCTTTTGATCAACAACCTACTGAAGAAATTGAACTTAAAGAAGAAAAAAGTAGTGAATTTGAACTACCTGAATTAAGTGAAGAGATTGTTTCTACTGAAGAAGAAAAAACCTCTGAAGAAATTGAACTTCCTTCTTTAGAGGAAGAACCTAAAATATCTGAAGAAGAGATTGAACTTCCTTCTCTTGAAGAGCAAACTTTAACTGAAGAAAAAATACCTGAATCCCTTGAAACTGAAGATAAAGATATTGCTTTATCAGATAAAGAAATAAGTGATATTTTTCAAGATGCCGAAACAAAACAAATATCTCCATTCGATCAGATATCTAAAGAATATGCTATAAATTTTAAAATAGATAATATTATTATATTAAAAAATGAAAACAATAAATTTGTAACAGTTGGCTCTTCAAACGAAAATTTTAGTTTAACTTTTGACAATGATGAACCATTAATCGAAAAATTATTAGAACTCAAAAAAGATATTTATATACCACAAGGAATCTATAAATTTAAACCCCTTCTTGATAAAGACGAAGATTTCTTTTCAAATATTGATGGGATCTATTTAAAACCTAAATTTGAAGGAATTAAATTAAACAATATTATTTGTTTCTTTCTTAAAAAAGGGAAAACATACGATAAAGAAATTTTGCTTAATATTGCTAACAAAATATCAGCTTTAATTTAATTTATATTAATTTATTAAATTAATAATAAAATTTTGAAAAAAATTATAATTTTATTATTTTTGTTTATAGTCAAATATTATAGGAATATCTGATGTATAATTATAATACAAAAAGAAGTGCAACTTTAATAATACTTATTATTAATATTTTATCTTTTTTTCTCTTTAGATCTATTTTTTACTATTTTATTGGCTATTTTGCTCTAAGTTCATATGGAGTATTTTATAAATTTTATTTTTGGCAATTAGTTACTTATATGTTTCTTCATGGTGATTTTTCTCATTTATTTTTCAATATGTTTATATTTTTCCAAGTTGGACTTTTACTTGAAGCTTTATGGGGTCAAAAAAAATTCTTAATTTTTTATTTTCTTTCAGGAGCTATTACTGGTTTAATTTCAATTTTTATATATTTTCTAGCAGGATTAAATAATATTTTTTTAATTGGAGCATCTGGAGCTATATATTCTTTGATGGTTGGTTTTGCTTTAACAATGCCAGAATCGATTGTCAATATATACTTTATAATTCCCATAAAGGCTAAGTATACCCCTTTTCTTTTTGCTGCAATAGATATATTTTTCTGGATAATTACCCCTTCTCCTAGTGGAGCTATAGGTTCAAGAGTTTCTCATTTGGGTCACCTTATTGGAATAATTGTAGGTTTTATCTTATATCCAATTTTAATAAATAAATATATTTCTTTTTCTGAAATATTTAATATCAATAAAAAATCAAATATTTTTTATAATAATTTTAGCAACAGAAAAAAATTTAAAAATGAAAATATAAAAAATGAAGTAGAGATAATTCAAAATTCTATTTATAAAATAAAAAATAACATTGGTTTCTCACAATATGAAATAGAAGAATTAATAAATATTAGTCAAAAATTGAATCAGAATGAAAAAATAATTTGTGATTCTAACATATTCGAAATTAATAATATAGATTGTTTAAAATGCCCGAAAATTGCTTTATGTATTTTGAGATATATAAAAGATCATAATTTAGATTAAATAATAATAAATATTCTATTTCATATTTAAAAGTAATAAATGGATGAAAAAAGATTAAATATTTTATTTATTGAAAATGAAGATTTAAACAAAAAATTAATTGAAAACATAATTAAAGATTATAATTATAACTACTCTTTTATCGAAAATGAAGAAAAAATTAAAGAAATAAAGGCTATTTTAAAAGATTTTAATTTAATAGTCTATGGAAATATAGAAAAAATAAAAAATTTAGAAGAAAATTTAAATTTTATAGTTCAAAATAGTAAAAACACCAATATTATTCTTTTACTTGATATTAATGATTTAATTTTTATAGAAGAGAAAATTGATAAATTACCAATCTATCATTTTTTATTAAAGCCTTTTAATATAAACGAATTTAAATTTTTAATATATCATGCTTCATATGATTCATTTTTGAAAAATGAAAATGAAAAACTTTTGAATAATCTTAAACAAACTAACTTTATTCTTCAACAGCAAAAAATTGAAATGACAAGAAATTTTATACAAGTTAAAGAACTCCAAGATGAATTAATTAAAAAAGAAAAACTATCCGCTTTAGGAGTTTTCACTTCTTCTATCCTTCATGATATTAAGAATTCTCTTGGAATAATAAATGGATACACAGAGATACTCTCAATGAAAGATCCAGCACTTTCAAAATTTACCAACAAAATTCATGATGAAGTTAATTCACTTGTTATCATGATGGAAGATCTACTTGATTTTGTAAAAGGGAAAAAGGGCGAAAATTACTTATTTGAAGAATTAGATTTAATTAAATTTTTAGAATATTTAAAGGAATTCTTCTATGACTACACCAATAGAATTAACAGAATTGAAAATAAATTTATAGTGGAAAGTGAAAATATTGAAAAATATAAAATTAAAATAGACCTTTTAAGATTTAAAAGAGTATATTTTAATATATTAAAAAATGCTTACGAAGCTTGCCTTTCAGCAAATAGAAATATAATAAAAATTGAAACATTTATAAAAGTTATTAATGAAAATGAGATCCAAGTTGAAATAAAAGATAATGGAATTGGAATCCCAGAAGAAAATATAAGTAAACTATTTGAAACATTTTTTACATCAGGTAAAAAAGGAGGAACAGGACTTGGACTTGCAATATCAAAAAATATAATAACTAATTTTGGTGGAAAGATAGAAGTTAAATCTACTTATGGTGAAGGAACTTCAATGATAATAATTCTACCTATATATAAAAAATAATATCCCTTGTTAAACACCTAATATATTCATTCCACAATCAACAAAAATTATTTGACCAGTAATAGCAGATGAAAGATCTGATACTAAAAAATTATTTACATTTCCTACATCATCTATAGTAACATTTCTTCTTAGGGGAGCTTTTTCTTCAGTATACTTTAGTATATTTGTAAAACCAGAGATACCCCTAGCTGATAATGTATTTATTGGTCCAGCAGAAATAGCATTTATTCTAATATTTTTTGGACCAAGATTTGAAGCAAGATATCTTACATTAGCTTCCAATGCAGCTTTGGCAACCCCCATAACATTATATGATGGAACAGCTCTTGTTGACCCAATATATGTCATTGTTGTAATAGAACCTCCATTTTTCATAAATGGTACAACTTCTCTTGCAACTTCAATTAATGAGTAAGCTGAAATCTCTAGAGCCATTAAAAATCCTTCCTTAGAAGTATTATAAAAATCACCAGCTAAATCCTCTCTGTTTGCAAATGCTATTGAGTGAACAAGAAAATCAATACTCTCATAATTGTTCTTTATATTTTCAAAAAAACTTTTAACTGAATCTTTATTTGTAACATCCATTTCAAATATTTTTGCATTTATTTCATTTGCTAATGGTTCAACCCTCTTTTTCATTTTCTCATTAAGATAAGAAAGAACTAAATTAGCTCCTTCTTCCTTAGCTTTTTTTGCACATCCCCATGCAATTGAAAATTCATTTGCTACTCCAAGAATAATACCAGTTTTACCTTTTAATAACATTTGCCCTCCATTAAAATTTTATATAAATGTAATTTTTTACTTTCTTATTCTACAAATTTTAATATTATATTTTAATCACATTTATAAATTATTCACATATATTTTTTTATTTATATTGAATTAAGATAATTATAAAGTTAAATTTTAATTAAAAATTAATTCTTAAAAAATTTTTTAACTTTTCTTCGTTTTTAATTACTAGTTTACCTATATTGCTAATAGCTAAATTTTTATAGTAAAAAAAATTTTCTGCTTCATCAAATAACCATTGTATTAATAACCCATCAACAATTGCTTTTATGACTTTAGCTACATCTTCTATATTAAGGTCATCATAAAAATCTCCGCTTTTAACACCTTCATCTAAAATTCTTTTAATTTTTTCAATTGCAGAATTATTAAACTCTTTATTTGGACCATAAAATATTTTATCTCTGGCTCCCTCTCTAAGAAAATCAAGATAAAAAAGATAAAAAAGTCTATTTTCTTTTATAGATAAAAAAGAATCTTCAAGTTTAATTTTCATTTTCTCACATGGATCCATTATGTTAGATAACTTTTTTTCAAGTCTTTTAGAAATCCTTTCATTAACCCATTTTAAAGTTTCAATAAATATATGCTCCTTGGAATCAAAATAATAAAAAAGTAATCCTCTAGAAAAATTAGCTCTTTCAGCTATATCTTTTATTGTAATTGTAGAATAACCTTTTTCAGATATTGTGAGATAGGTCGATATCATTATCTTTTCTTTTCTTCTTTTTATTAGAAGTTCTGATCTTCCTCTTGGCCTTCCCATTAATATTCTCCAATAATTTAATTAATACTATCAAACTTTACAATCAATTTATTAATTAATTAAATAATTCAAAATTTATTTATCTAACAATAAAAAGAATTTCTGCTTCACATACAACTTTTCCATCAACATAAGCTATTCCTATTCCTTTACCTTTACCATTTTTAAAGTGCTCAATTATACATTCAAGTTCAAGTTTATCTCCAGGGACAACTTTATTTTTAAATCTAACTTTATCTAATCCTAGAAAATATGCTGTTTTGCCCTTATATTCATCTGCACATAATGCAGCACATGCTCCAGTTTGAGCTAAAGCCTCTATTATTAAAACACCAGGCATTACAGGTTCATCTGGGAAATGTCCTTGGAAAAAAGGTTCATTATATGTTACATTTTTATATCCTCTTGCTCTTTTAAGAGGTTCTAGCTCATCTATTCTATCTATCATTAGAAAAGGATATCTGTGAGGTAAAATAGCCTCTATTTCTTTAATATTTAGTGAAATTTTAAAATTATGATCAATTTTATTATTTTACAGAGAACCTCCTCAAAAGTAAAAATTTTCTAAAATTTAATAATAGAAGCTCCATATGTAAATCCAGCTCCAAAAGCTGTTAAAAGAACCTTATCTCCTTTTTTAATTGCTTTTTGCTCTATAGCATCATATAAAGCAATTGGAATAGTAGCAGAAGATATGTTTGCATATTTGTCAACTGTTATAAAAACCTTATTAACATCAACTTCAAAAAAATTTGCAACAGCTTCAATAATCCTCTTATTTGCTTGATGAGGAATATAAAGATCTATATCACTTTTATTTAAACCTGCCTTTTGCAAAGCTTTCTCAGTTGCTATAATCATGTAATTTACAGCTCTTTTAAATATAGCTTTCCCATTCATTTTAATAAAATGTTCCCTATTTTCAATTGTTTCATAAGAAGCAGGTTTTACAGAACCACCTGCTGGCATAATTAAATCTTCATAATTTTCCCCATCAGCTAAAATAACAGAAGAAATAATACCATCATTATCATCAGATTTTATTAGTATAGTCGCTGTTGCTCCATCACCAAATAAAACAGCAGTGTTCCTATCTTTAAAATCCATTATTTTAGACAGTACTTCAACAGAAACAACCATAACAGCTTTATAATTTCCAGATTGTATCATATTTTTAGCTATATCTAAACCATAAATAAATCCTGTACAACCAGCAAGAATATCATAAGCAGGCATATCTTTTATACCTAATTTTTTCAGTATAACACAACCAGTTGAAGGGAAAAAATAATCTGGAGTAACTGTAGTTACAATTAAAGCCTCAATTTCATTTAAAGAGATACCTCCCTTTTTAACTGCCTCCTCAATTGCAGGAATAGCAAGATCTGATGCTGCTTGTCCTTCTGATGCAAAATATCTCTTTTTTATTCCTGTTCTTTCAGTTATCCATTGATCTGATGTATCCATAATTTTTTCAAAATCCTCATTAGTCATTACTTTTTCAGGTAAATATTTCCCTATTGATAATATTTTAACCATCAATTATCCTCAAATCGTTTTTTTAATTGAATGACTAATTTATTTTTTGTCAAGTTTATTTTTTATTTTTATTAATTAATTTTTTCTAAATTTTTTAATTATTAAAAATGTTCAAATCTAAAATATTTGGAGAAAATCGATATTATTGAAAAAAATTTCTAAGTTTTTTAATTTACTTTTTGTTATCAATTCAATATTTATCTAAAAAATTCTCAATTGGTAATGGTTTTGAAAAATAAAAACCTTGAAAGTAATCACATGATATATCTCTTAAAATTTCTAATTGACTTTCTTTCTCAACACCCTCAGAAACAACTTCCATATTTAAAGAATGAGATAAATTTATTATTGTTTTTACTATTTCCTTATCTTGGTTGTTAACATCTATATTATTAATAAAAGTTTTATCAATTTTTATAATATCAAATGGTAATAGTTTTAATCTTGCTAAAGAAGAATAACCTGTACCAAAATCATCAAGTGCTAGATATATACCAATATTTTTAATAGAATATAATTTGTTTATATTTTCCTCAACATTATTTATCAATAAAGACTCAGTTATTTCAAATTCTATTTTATTTGGATCTATCGATTTCTCTTCTAAAATATTTTTTATGTCCATTATAAAATTTCTATCCTCAAGTTGCTTGCCAGAAATATTTATAGAAAATCTAATATCTTTGTCATAAAAATATCTCTTTACTATATTGCATGTTTCTTCTATTACAAAATGACCAATTTGATTTATTAAATTTGTTGTCTCTGCAATTGGAATAAATTCTGATGGTGGAATAAAATTTCCATTATTATCTTTCATTCTAAGTAATACTTCTAGTTTCTTAATTTCAAATTTCTTTTCTTTATTTTTAACTATATGTTGTTCATTATTAATTTTACAAATCGGTTGGAAATATAATAAAAAAGATGAAGAAGAAATTGTTTTCTTTAACAATAATTCAATATTTAATCTTTTATAACTTAATTGATTTAATGTCAAATTTGAATAAACGATAGAGTTTTTAGTTTTTTTCGCCTCATTTAAAGCTATCTCAGCCTTTTGAATAATATCCTCAGCATTATCCCCATCTTCAGGATAAATAGAAATTCCAATACTTAAAGTAATAAAAAATTCTTCACCATTTACATAAAAAGGATAACTAACAGATTCTAAAACTTTTTGTGAAACATATGTACCATCAAATCTATCATTTACATTTCCTAAAATAATTGCAAATTCATCACTTCCAATTCTAAAAAAATTATCACTTTTTCTTATTATCTTGCTCACTCTATCAACAAATTGAATTAATAATTCATCTCCAACAGTATAACCATATTTATCATTTATGTTACTAAAGTTATCAATATCAATAAGAATAACAATTCTTAATTTATTTCGATCTCTTAAAGCCACAAGTAAAGTTTCTTTTAGCTTTTCAAGGAAAGATTTTCTATTCTTTAATTTTGTCAAAGAATCATAATAATATATAGAAATTAACTCATTTTGAAATTCTTTTAAGTTAGTTATATTTTCTGTAACTCTAACCCACCTATATATTTCATTATCAATACCTTTAATTGGATAATATTTATCCCTAACCCACAAAATTTTATCTTTATTAATAATTCTATATTCAATTATCTCTAAATGCTTAATATTTATAAGATAAGTTTCTACAATAGGCCTATCTTCATTAAAAATATAATCTTTCCATAAAAAATTATTATTTAATAACTCCTCTTTAGTAAAGGGCCATAATTTCGAAATAGAGTTCGAAACAAAAAGTATTTTTTCTAGGCTTTTATTATAAATCCAAAATACCTCATCTATATTATTAGAAATAAGCGCAAAATCCTCTTGTAACTTAGTTAACTCCGAAGAAATTTTATCTTCGCTTAAAGCTTTTTTATAAAAATCATTAATTATAGTAATCATCGTAGAAAGAACAAAAATTATTAAACCAGCTGAAAACCTTGAGAATGGAAATTGTGTAAAAAAACCAATATATCTTCCTTTATAAACAAAATACATATCATCAATAGCAGCCAATATACTTATAGTAAGACCTATTAATATCTCTTTAATAACTGGAATATTTTTGCATTTACTAATATTATAAATTATGTAAATATAGAAATACAAAATAATTATATAAAGATAAAAATCTCTAAAATAGTAAAGGATTCCTTCTTTACCTCTGGAATAGTTGGCAGCTAAAATCATCCATTTATCGTTTGGTATATTAAAAGAAATAAATAGATCTGGCTTATAAAAAGCAATAAATGTAACAATTAATGAAAAAAGAAAACCCACATATATTAAAAATAAATTTATCCTTAAAGCAATTTTTGTTTGTTTCAAAAAGTTTTTAATAAAAAGAGGAAATGTAAAAGAAAACCATAATCCCCCAAGTTGTTGTAAAACATGGAAATAAATGCCAACTCCTCTATTTCTTATTATCCCACCAATATATATAATAAAAAATTCGCTACCAACAAATATTAAAGCACATAGACCTATTAGAAAAGTTGAAAAATATAATGAAATTCTTGTTTTAAAATATAAATAAAGGAATAAAATTGTTCCAAAAAGTATTAATCCAGAACCTATACCAGGAATAAATAACTCTATTAATTTAATTTCCAATTTTATTATCTCTCTATATTTATATTTTAAACTTCATTAATAAAAATTCAAATTTTTATAAAATTAAAAATATAGTACTCTTTGAAAATCGTAAATAATATATTAAAATTTTAATAGATTAAGAAATATTATTTTAATTTTTTATGAATGATATTATAAATACAAAAAATATCTACAAAGATATTAATAGAAAGATAAATTTTATTTTAAAGAAAGGTTTTAACAACATTGAATTAAAATATCTCTTAGAAGAAAGCAATAATATATACAATTTATCTTATAATTCTAACTATTTTAAGGGAATAGCTTATTCATTTTACTTTAAAGGGGTTTATCATAATTATATTTCTGAATTTGAAAAAGCTAAACAATTTCTAATACAAGCATACAATATTTTTGAAAAATTAAACGATATTTTAAGTTTATCTAGAGTATGTTTATCTTTAGGGTATAATTTTACTGAGAGAAACTATTATTTAAAAGGACTTATCTTTTATCAAAAAATATTATATTACTTAAAAAGGTATAAAAGCTTAATAAGTAAAGACATTTATATTAAGACTTTAAACAATATCGGAGTAATTTATTTAAAAAACAACCTTTTCTCTAAAGCTAGAGAGTATTTTCTACAAGCTTTAAAAATAGCTGATGAAAATAATCTTACAAATTTTAAAGTTGTTCATTATGAAAACATTGGAATAACATATGTTAAAGAAAAAAAATATGATATGGCTTTATTTTATTTCAACAAATCTATAGAAACTTTAAACTCTATAAACATTGAAATTAATAAAATAAGAGGTTTATCTTATATTTATTATGAATTAGGTAATTTATACAAGGATAAAAAAGAATATGATACTGCTTATATTTACTTTTTAAATTCTATTTTCTATTCATATAAAATAAATAATAATTTGCAAATATTATTAAGCAACATTGAAATTCTTGAAATTTTTCTATTTTATAAAAAATTTAGAAATTTTAAGAAACATTTGATCTTTATACTAAAATTAGCCAGACAAATTAAAGCTGTTGAACCAATGGCAAATATTTATAAAATTTTATCAAAATATTTCTTTATAAGGAATGAATTTAAAAAAGCTCTTTTCTATAAAAAAAAATATATAAAATATTATAATAATCTTTTTAAAAAAATGGTTTTTAACAAACTTACATCTCAAGAACTTGAACTATTAGATTTACAGAAAGAAAAAGAGATGGAAATTATTGAAATAAAAAGGAAAAAATTAAAGGAAAAAAATATTGAAATAAAAAAAATCCTTTCAGAAATAGAGGTTGAAATAAATTTTTCAAAAAAATTATTTGAAAAAATATTTAAATCACAGAACTTAAACAATGGAAAATATACAATAATTTCAAATAATTCAAACTACAATAAAAATAGCAATAAAATATATCTTACTCAGTGCATATATTTTGAAGGTAATACATATTTTATTATGTTAAAAATAAAAAACTTTGAATTATCTGGTTATTTCATTTCTTTACTTATATATACAATTTTTTTAAAACTTATTAAACTCTATGGTGAATGTCATAACATATATATCTTCTTCGTAAACTTACTGAAAAAAATCCTAGATGATAAACAAATAAAATTTATTAAAATACTAATTGGTAACCTAATATATGATGGTTACCTTAAAGTTTATTCAAATAAAAATTTTATAAGCATTAAGTGTATTAAAAAAGATAATAGCAATTTAGAGGTATTATTAGAAAATAAAAAAAGAAAAATTATTACAGATTTCCAAAATGAACAATTCATTATTTTTTCTTTTGAGGAATCCAAACAAAAATTATTTTTAAATACAGTAAATTCACTAAATACTAATTTTGAAATTAATAATTTACATGATTTTTCAAACTTTTTATTAATTAAAAAATCAACAATAATTTAATGAATTGAATAAACATAAATAAATACTTAAAATTAATAAAGTTTTATATTAAAAATAATACAACAAATTTTTTTATTATTATTAATTTTATCATTATGAATATTGATAAAAATAAAATAATTAATTTAATTATATATACTTTAAAAATTTAAAATTTTGATATAATTACCAGTAAAAAAAAGAATTTCTTCTATGAAGAATCAAAAAATATAATGAAAGTTTTGCTTTTTGTATTTAAAATCTTGAAATTATATTAATGTTCTAAAATATTTAATAATTATTATATTGAAAAGTTAAAAATAAAATTATAGATTAACAATTATTTGAAATTACTCAAAATTTAGAAAAATTTAAAAATAATATTTGAAAAAATAATAAATACTTAATTAATAAAGACAGAAAATTATTATTTACTTGAAAATCCTTATATTATCTTTTTATTCCAATAAAAGCAAAAATCAACTTGCTAAAAATATGCCTAAATATAAATTTACTACTAAATTAAATAATTATATTATAATATAATAATTTTAAGCTTTTATACCTTACAAATTGCAAATACTTCAGAATTATTAGAAAATATAGTGGTGGATTTTTACCTGTTTCATATTATAATTAAGATAGATCCTTTAAAAAATTTTATTCTATGAAAAAAAAAGCTTCAAATTCTATTAATTTATCAAATTTAAATAAATCAATAAATGAAATAGTTAAAAATATAAGAGAATCCCCTGACATTGTTATAGAAGAATTAATAAAGATTGATAAATCTTTTAATAACTATCTTGAAAATTTTAAGGATAGATCTGAGGAATCATTATTACTACTTGTTAATATAAAATATAATTTACTTTTAGCTTATTTTTATAAAGAAGATTTTAATGAAGTTATAAAATATATAGATATAATAAAAAATTATTATTCTAAATATAAACTAAAAAAGGATATTACATATTATAAAATATTGATAACCCAGGGAATTATGATATCTGAAGCAGGGTACCCTATTGAAGGTATAAAGATTTTTAAAAATATATTAAAAAAAATAAAAAATAAAAACTTAAACAATTTGTTATTAACAATTTATAACAATATTGGAGAATCTTATAATAAATTGCATTTGTTCAAGAGAGCACTTTTTTATTATAAAAAATCTTTAAGTATTGCTAAAATAGAAAAAGATAACTATAAATATTTGACAGTATTAACAAACTTATCTTCATTATATATAAAAATAAAAAAATACAATATTTCAAGAATATTTTCATTAAAAGGAATAAAAATTTCTAAATTATTAGGAGAGATATCCTTAAGAACTTTGCTTTATAAGAATCTTTCCCTCATAAAATTGCAGAAAAATGATATAAAAAAAGCATTAATTTATATAAATAGAAGTATCTTTTTAGCAAAAAAAGGATTAAAAAAGGAAAATATTATTGAAGCCTTATTAGTTAAACTAAATATCTATAGTTTCATTTTAAAAAATTTCACTCTCGAGTCTAATACAGTAAAGATAAATACTTTAAATAAAATTAAGAAAATTTCTTTCTATATATATAAAAAAATTAAAAAGCAACAACTATTTAGACTTTTACCAGATCTTTTTTTAATTAAATCTCAAATATATGAGTCAATTAATGACTTTAAGAATGCTTTTATTTTTTATGAAAAATATTTAAAAGCTAATATAAAATTAAAAAGTGAAAGTTTTATCAAAGAGAATAATTTAAAAGAAAAAAGCTTTCAAATATTGAAAGATTTAAAAGAAAAAGAATTGTTTTATTTAAAATTTAATAAATTAAAAAAATTAAATAAGAGATTAAACAATTTACATACAAAAAGGAAAAATGAAATAAAAATCGTTAAAAAAATTTACAATACACTTATATTGCCTGAAACACCTTTTATTCCAGGAATACATATTTATACTAATTTCAAAGCAGGAAAAGATTTGTCTGGAGATTTTTATTATTTTACTGTTTTTTCACCTACAAAAATTGGAGTATTTATTGCTGATATTTGTGGTCATGGAATATACCCTTCATTTTGTACACTCTTATTAAAAATGTTTTTTAATATAAATCTTGGAAAATTTTCTAATGAAAATGATATTAAATCCTCATTTATTATTAATCAAATAAACAAATTTATTACCTATTCTATCAAATTGGATAATTATATTACTGCATTTTATTGTATAATTGATATTGAAAAAAAAATTATAGATTATTGTTCAGCTGGACATACTCCACAATTGTTTTTTAGTGATGGCAATATTATTTTACTAAAATCAAACTCTCCTTTTATTGGAATCAAAGAAGATTTAATCTATTTCAATAATGAAATTCATTTTAATGAAAACTCTTGTATCATTCTCTTTACAGATGGAATTATTGAAAATAGATTAAAAGATGGAACTTTCTTTGAGATAGATAAATTAATTAACTATTTTTTTTCAGAAAACAACAATGATGATAAAATTAAAGATGAAGGAATAAATAAAACAAATGAAAATATAGATCATGAAATTATTAAATATAAAATAGAAAATATTTTTTCTCATATTGAAAAAATATCTAAAAGTTCTAAATTTGAAAAAAGATCTATAAAATATAGGCAAACTGAAAAAGATGATTCAACAATTATAGGAATAGCTTTTAAATAAAATTTAATTATTTGTTTAAAAATAACAAAAAAATAATAAAAAGTTGCAATATTTTTTAATTTAATTTATGAATAAACATTCAAATAAAATTATTAAAAAAAATTTTTTTGTTTTTCATTTTAAAATCATAAAATCATTCACATCTAAATTAAATAAATATTTCAATTACTACGGAGGAATATTTGGACTCATAATTTATTCATTTCCTGCCTACTTTAAAGAAAAAAAAGGTAACAATTTAGTAAACTCTATAATTATTAACCAAATATACTTTACAGGTTACATGGCTTTAAAATTAATAATACTAGTTTCCTTATCATTAGGTGCTGCTTCGATAATTGAATTATTTACCCAACTTTCAAAATTTGGAGTACTTGATTATATAGGCAAAATACTAAATATTGTTTTTATAAGAGAACTAGGCCCTCTTATAACTGCTTTTGTTGTTGCTGCTAGATCTGGAACTGCTATTGCAGCAGAAATAAGCACTATGAAAGTCAATGAAGAAGTAGATGCACTTGAACTACTTGGCATAGATCCATTAAAATTTATAGTCTTCCCTAGAATAGTTGGAGTATCAATTTCTTTAACAATTCTTTACATTTATTTTGCAACAATGGGTATTTTAGGTGGCTTTTTAATCTTTTATATCAGTCAAGGAATAGAATTTCAAGTTTTTATTAATTTTATTATTAACAATATAACTTTATTTGACATATTTTCAGGTTTTTTAAAATCAATTCTACAAGGTTTACTTATTGCAAGCATATCTATATACCATGGATTTCAAGCAACAAACTCAACACAAATTCCCCAAGTTACAACAAAAGCAACTATGAGCAATATAACAGCAATTTTTATATTAAATATAATTTTATCGATATTTTTTTACATTTAAATATAGATTTAAATTATTCATCAGATCTATTTATAAGTGTTTCAACCTGTATAGCTGAAAGAATAACTTGATTTGCTTCAGTTACAATTATTGCTCTTGTCTTTCTACCAGCAGTAGCATCATATAATAAGTGATTTTTTTTTGCATACTCTTTAAGTCTTTTAGCAGCATTTCCATCTGGAGATAAAATACAAACTACTTTATTTTTATTTACATAACTTCCCAGGCCAATATTCAAAAAATCAGTATTTTTCATAAAAAGTACTCCACAATATATTATTGTTTTCTATAAACTACTAAAAAGATAGTCCTACAGAAACTCCTATCCAAAGTATTAATTTAATAGTATCTTTTTTATAATAAAGTTGTTCTTCAAGAGTCATAAATTCATATTTTAAATATTTAATTAGTGGAGAAATATTTAATCTAAAACTTATTCCTAAATTATCTGGTTGATATCTATATCCACAAAGAATAAAAATGTGCCATGTATTTTCACCAAAACCTTCCAATATCTTTACATATCCAGAACCAAACTCTATAAAATTATTCTCTTTAAAATTAATCAATCCTCCTAGCCCAAAAAGAAAACCTTTATTATATTTATTATATACAATTCCATATCTTATTAAAAAACTATTATAAAATATTAAATCTATATTAAATGAAGAAAAAACACCAGCACCAATTATTTCAAAATATATAGAACCATCTATTTTATCAAATATATTTTCATTACCAAAAGTTTTATTATAAAAACAACAAAAAATAGAAAAAAATATAATTACTATCAGGAATAATTTACTTAAGACTATTTTTTTGTTTTTCATAATATCTGCTCTAAACAAATTTTTTAATTATTATAAATTAAATACTAAATTTATTTAATATATAATTAATTAATAATTTTACTCTCCAATTATCTTAATTAATACTTTTTTCGGTCTTTTTCCATCAAATTCACCATAAAATATCTGTTCCCAAGGACCAAAATCCAGCTTACCATCAGTAATAGCAATAACAACTTCTCTTCCCATAATCTGCCTTTTTAAATGAGCATCTCCATTAGTTTCACCAGTTCTATTATGTTCATAAAGAGTTATTGGTTCATGAGGTGCAATTTCTTCAAGCCATTTTTTATAATCATTATGCAATCCACCTTCATCATCATTAATAAAGACACTTGCTGTAATATGCATCGCATTAACTAAACATAAACCATCTTTAATTCCAGATTCTTTAATAGCTTTTTCAACCTCAAAGGTAATATTAATAAATTCAACTCTATTTTTAGTATTAAACAAAAGCTCTTTCCGGTAACTTTTCATGGAAACCCCTTTATTTAATAATATTTATTCCAACTTTATGGATTTTAATTAAATCCCCTATTAAAATCTTTAGTTCCATATCTTTCAAATTTTTATATGATATTACAAACTGATCGTTATAATTTTTTAAAAATTTATCTATTTCCTCACTATTTTTATTAATATCAATGAGAGAATCATGATAAATTAGATTAAATTTTTTAAGAAAAATAAATTTTAAAAAATCAAATAAAACTTGATAATATTTACTGGATTTTTCAAACTCAATGATAAAAGATTCGAATGAATTTTTATAGTAATTTAAATCAAATTTTTTCTTTAGTGTAGAATAATAAAATATTTCAATCATTAAAATATAAAAATGGGTTATAACAAGATGATTATTATCATTTGATTTAGAAAAAGCATCATATGCTAAATTCAAAAAATTATAAGATTGTTCTATAGCATTCATATGATAATAAATAATACCATAATTTACATATGCAACACCAAGTTGTTTTAAATCATTATATTTTTTTTTAATTTCATATGAAATATTTAAATATTCCAAAGCTTTATCAAAATTTTTAAATCCCATTAATAAAGAAGCTAAATTATTTGTTACCATAGCAATTCTTGCATCAGAATTTAAAGATTTAAATTTATCATAAGCTTTTAAATAATAATAATAAGCTTTACCATTATAACCAAATTTCTTATGTAAAACACCTAAATCATTTAAAATAACTCCATATAATAAATCCTCTTTTTTACATAAATCAAGAGCTAATAAAAACATCGATTTTGAAAAATCGAAAAGTTCAAGATACAAAGAGCAAATACCAATATCTTTAATAAGCTTTACATAAAAATTTCTATTTTCTTCAGTTTCAAAAAAATAATCTATGTTTTCTCTAATTACTTTAATCATTTCATATAAATTAAAATTTTGATTTAAAATATTTTGAATGGCAAGATCTCCGCAATTAATAATCTTTGTCTGTTCTATACTTATCTTTTCAAAAGAAAGAGATAAATGATTACAATTCTCCTTAGATCTATAACATAAATATGTTACAATATCTTTCAAAATTAATAAAAAATATATCAAAGCTTCTTTAAAGTTATTTTTGGAATAAAATATTTCACCAATTGTTAATAATGCATATTTCCTGTAGTCTCCTCCTAGTAAAGATTTATTAATAACTTCTTTTATTATCTCAATTGCTTCATCAGTTTCACCAAGGTAGTTTTTAATGTATCCTATTTTCAATATAAGTGTTTCTCTTAAATAAGGATCTCCCTTTTTTTTCTGCAATATTTTTTTAAAGTAATAAAGAGCTTCACTATATGACTTATTAAAAAAATAAACATTTCCTTTAATTAATAAATACCTTAAAATATAATTCGATGGAACATTTTTTTCTTCAATATTATTGATTATTCTAAAAACATTATCATTATTTTTAATTTTAAAAAAGAAACTTATTTTGTTAAATGCAAGCTCATAAAATTTAACAGAATTTTTGAATTTTTTTAAAAAAACATCAAAATGTATAATTTCTTCATTTCTACATTTATAGAAATTATATAAAAAATCCTCTATTAAATTCATCTCATTTTTAAGAATAAAATTTTCTAAAACATTAAATAATTTTCTGTTTTTACAAATATAGTAATTTTTACCATTTCTACTTAATATATTATAATTTTCATAAAAAAATTTATTTAATATTTTAATAAAATCATCATAGCTAAAAATATTAAATATTCTTAATTGATTTTGATTAGAAGAAATAAAAAAAGATAGAGAAAATATAAATTCTTCTGAAACTTCAGGCAAAAAAGAAAATATTTGATAAAGAAAAAAATTATCCTTATTAAAGTAATAAAAATTTAAATATTGCAAAATGTTGCTAATATTATCTTTTTCATCCAATGAAATATTTTTTTCATATAGTATTTTCAAAAATCTAATGCTAATTCCTATATTTTTTTTATATTTAGAATAAAAATAAATAAAATATTTATAAATTAATTTATTATACCCAGCATATATAGATAAAAATTCTCTAAAATCTAACTTTTTTAAAGGACTTAAAAAATATTTGTTTTTAAAGTATTTAGATTTCTTATTCGAAACAATTAATAATTTCAGGTTTTCATATGATTCAATTAAATTCTTAAACTCCTCTGTTACTAAACTATCTAAAAAATTATCTAATATTAACAATATATTATCTTTTTTTTCACTATTAATAATAAATATTTTAAAATCAAATAGAATTTCATTTATATCATGGTAATAATAATTTTTTAAATTAAAATAAAAAACAGATGATTTTTGAAAAAAACTTCTATATATTTGAATAAATTTAAGTACAAAAAATGTTTTTCCTATTCCTTTTTTACCAATAAGATTAATAATTTTTATACCTTTAATATAAAGGTGTAATAATTTTTTTAGGTCATAAAATCTACCAATAACAAAGTAATCTGTACTATTTTTCTCAAAATCAAAATAAAGTTGATTGTCCATTGGTATTCCTTTTTTTATCTAAATTTAATTTTTCATTTTGCTCATCAATTTTTTTATTTTTTCCTGACAATTCTTCATAATTTTGATTTTCAGATAAATATTTTTGGGTTAATTTAATAAATTCATCTTCTGTAAGAATTTTTATATTCAGTTTTTTAGCTTTTTCTAGTTTAGAGCCTGGATCACTTCCTACAACAAGATAATCCGTTTTTGATGAAATATTTTCAGAAATAGATCCACCTAATTTTTTAATTAATTCCTCCAATTTACTTCTTGGTTTAAAATTTTCGAATGTCCCTGTCACTACCCATTTTGTATTGAGTAAAGGAAATTTTTTCTGTCTCTCTTTTTCATTAAGCAATTCATAGGATTCATTTTCATTAAATTCAAAATTTAAACCAATATTTTTTAACCTCTCAATAATTTCTAAATTTTTTTTATTTGTAAACTCTTCAAAAATTACCTGAACAAGTTTTGGACCTACCCCATTAATAGATAAAAGTTTTTCTTCATCTTTATTTTTTGCAACCTCAATAAATTTATCAATACTATTAAAACCATTTTTTATTAATAATTCACAAGTCTGCCTACCAAGATATCTAAAACCAAGAGAAGCCAAAACAGTAATAAAATCATTTTGTTTAGATCTTTCTAAGCTTTCTTTAATAGCTTTTATTTTTTTGTCACCAAAACCATCAAATTGAATTAGCTTATCATAGTCAAAAATATATAAATCAGGTATATCTTTTATAAAACCTTTTTCATATAAAAATGTAATAATTTTTTCTCCCAAAGTTTCAATATTCATACCATTTTTAGATGCAAAAAATTTAATTCTTTCTAATATTCTTGCAGGGCAATCTTCATTAATACAAAAATGAATAGGACCATTCTTAATAAGAGTAGAAGAACAAGATGGACACTTTTGTGGAAATAAAATGGGCTTAGAATTTTCTACATCCTTTTCAAGCACTTCTTCTACAGCAGGAATAATTTCTCCTCTTTTTGAAATAGAAACTATATCATTAATATTTAATTCTAGAGCTCTTATAAAATCTTCATTATGAAGTGTAGCTTTTTGAATTATAGAACCTGATATTTCAACTGGTTCAAGTATGGCCACAGGAGTAATTCTCCCACCTCTTCCTATTTGGAATATAACATCTATAACTTTTGAAATTCCTTTAGGAGATTCAAATTTGTATGCAAATGCCCATCTTGGGTGATGGTATGTTGAGCCAAGATAGTTTCTGAAATTTATGTTATCTATCTTAATAACAAGTCCATCAACAGGATATTCCAATTTTTTTCTCATAAGATCAAGTTTGGGAATAATTTCACCTATATTTTCAACATGAGAAAAGTACAAATTAAATAAACCTGGGCTAAAATTAGAATATGAATCTATATAAATTAATCCTTTAAAAATTTCTTTATCAAAATATCCATCTAAAATTTTATAATCATCTTCTTTTTTCTTAACTCCAAATATCATAAAAAAATTTCCAATAAAAAACTTATTCTTAATTAATAAATTTAAAATTTGTAAAGAGGAAACAAAATCATATCTATTATTTGATAAAATGTATCCATCATAAGCTATAAACTTTAATGGTATTTTAGCAACTTCTGTACTCTTAACTCTATTTAGAACACCTGCGGCAAAATTTCTGGGATTTGCAAATATTTCATCCTGTTCTTTATTTAATTTTTCAAAATCCTTAAATGAGATAACAACTTCGCCTTTTATTGCTAGGTCAATATTGTCAATTAATTTTAATGGTATATTTCTTATCGTTTTAATATTTTCTGTTATATCTTTTCCATAAATTCCATCCCCTCTTGTTAAAGCTTTAGAAAGAATGCCATTTTCATAATAGAGAACAACTGATAAACCATCATACTTATATTCAAGAGAAAAAAATATATTATTATCAGGAAAACTATTATTAAATAAGTTTAAATTTTTATAAATCCAATTTTTACTTTCCTCTATATTATATATTTTATCTAGGGAAAGCATTTCAATTTTATGCGGGAGTTTCTCAAATTTATTATCAAGATCAGATCCGACTCTTTGAGTTGGAGAATCTGGATATCTAAGTTGAGGGTACTCTTGCTCTATTTTTTTTAATTCTTCATATAGAGCATCATATTCATTATCTGAAATAATAGGTTGATTTAATACATAATAATGGTAATCATATTCATTAATTTTTTTAATTAAATCTTCAACTCTTTTCTTTAATTTTTCAATACTATCATTTTTTTCAATTTTATTACTCATAAAAATCCTATTTACTATTATTCTTAAATCCTATTTAATATTATAAATTAATTTTGTTTTTTATACATATTTTCTTAAAAATTTTAATTTTAGTTTAATATTTTTCAATAATCTTTTTAATCTTGACTTAAATAAAATTTATAACATAATTTTAATTAGTTAAAATTTGTAAAAAATAATTTAAACAGGGTAAAATGAATATTTACTTTTTTGATAATGATGACACAATTTATAAAAATATATTTAATGAATTATTTATAAAAGGTTATAAGTTATTTTTTATTAATATAGATGAATTTTATAAAAATAATACTACTTATAATCATAATACAAAAATAGATTTGTCTATTACACCAAAAGATGAACAATGCTTAATAATATTTCACTTCAATAATAATATTGAATTATTAAATAAAATAAAGGAAAAAATTTCTTGCAATAAACAAAATTTATTAATAATTTCTTCAAATATTTCAAAAGATGATTTTGAGCAAATCTCAAAATTTTATCCAAAAAAAATTTTTTTATTAAATACTTTAGATTTATCAATAATAAATATAAAAAATTTTATATTTAATTATCATCCAATGCCTAATGAAAAAAGATCTTGTGAACGTTATGATACTGAAAATTTTGATCTTGAAGCTTCTTATAAGAACCCATTAACACTCAAAAATACCAATGGTAAAATTTTAAATATTTCATTAACAGGGATAAAGATTAAATTTTACAGAGATCTTGAATTTTATGATAAATTAAAAGAAAAAATTTCTGAAACTAAAATCTTTTTTACAGATGAACCATTTGTTTCTTTAACAAAATTAATTTATTATTATAATAAAGAAGCTGGTTTAAAATTTGTAGAAATAAAAAAAGAGCATTTTGAAAAACTATTAAGTTTTCTAAAGTACTTCATCTTTTATAAATAATAATTGCTATGATATTTTATAAAATATATTATTTTAAATATTAAAATTTATATATAAAACTATTTTAGAATTATAAGCAATTTACAAATCTTTTATTTTTATTAAAAAAGATAATTTTACAAAACCAATTGTGTTTAATTTTATTTATGGAGGAATAGATGAAAAAATATCTTTATTTGAAAAAATTCAATAAAAATAAATTTTTTAACTTAGTAATCTTCTCTTTCATTATTATTTTTTCTTTACTAATTTTACCATTTCATGCATATTCTGCAAACCTTGATATACCATATGTTTTATTTATTTCAAAGTACAATATTATTAATGGTCTATCCAATTATTTTTATATAGACTTTTCAATTTCTGGTGGTTTAAAATATAATATTTTATTAAATTTTTATTATTTAAGCACAGAAACGAATCCAGGGTTTAAACTATCTCTAATAACTACCCAAATTAAGGATATTTTTAATATATTAAACATAAGTATTTTTCATGGATTATATAAAAAAATATTTGAGGGCCCATATTTTATGTCACCTATATACACTTTAGAATTTTTAACCCCCAATTATTTAAATAATTTTCAATACAATTTTATTATATACGGTAGTGGAGTAGATTTAAATTTTAACATACCAGGTGGAATATTTAATTTTTCAATTATAGGCTACCTTAAAAATATTTTTATTAATGATTACTCTATAGATATTTATTTAATTTTTAATATAATAGAAAACTTAAAATTTGAAATTTTTGGTGGAACTGATAAATTTTCTATTTATAGATTAGGTGGGATGATCTATTTTGATCAGGACTTCTTTAATATTAAATTAAATATTGGAACTCACAATCTCTTAAACTATCAAAATATATATGATCTATATATTTCTTTCGAACAAAAAATTAATTTAGAACAATTTTCTCAATCTTTTGTTATCTTCTCTAAACCTTCATTTTTTAATAATCAAAATATTTCTGACTATTCTAAAATAACTTTTTCATTAACATTAGCATATAATAACATTTATAAAACTTTACATATTGGAGTTTTATCAAAACTTCTTTTGGATGGTTTTGCTCTAAACGAAGTATATGTAGTTCCATTTATTAAGCTATTATCAGGAGGAATACTTTTTAATATTAATGCAAATTTCCAATTTATAAATACTTCAAATTATTTTGAATCCATAACAATAAGTTGTGAATCATCTTTTTAAGTTTATTAATAAAATATTTTATATAAAAAATAATAAAAATAAAAAAAAAATAATATAAAATATTTTAAATAGAATTTTTTATCAAATTTTTTGAGTTTATATTTAAACATTAATCAATAAAAAAATTTACAAAAAGGATAAAAAATGGATGAAAAATTAAAAGACCAACAACCTGAAATAAAAGAAAAAATAGAAAATTATGATGAGAATAATATAACTTATATAATTAATTCTTCTAATTTAGCTGAACTAAACTTAGATAAAGATTATGATGATAATAAATCTGTTTCACCTGTTATGGAACTTTTGTACACATTGCTTGTTAAAGATGTTATGGAAATAGAAGTTGTACTTTTAAAAGATACATGGAATATTGAAAAAGTTAAAGAAGTAATGAAATGTTACCATATAACAGGAGCTCCTGTTGTAAACTCAGAAAATAAAATCGTTGGTATTATATCAATAGCCGATCTTCTTGATGCTCTTTCATCAAATGGATTACATGATCCTGTTACAAAATGGATGACCAAAAATGTTATAACCATTTCTCCAGATGTTAATTTAATTAAAGCATTTAATCTTATAGACAAATATAAATTTGGTAGAATTCCTGTTGTAGATAATGAGAGGCATGTTGTAGGAATTATTACAAATGGAATAATTATTAAAAAACTTCTTTATCAAATAGATGAAATGTCAAAAAAGACAGAATCAGAAATAAATGTTCTTATTCAAAAATTAAATCTTGTTAATGAAATTAAACTTGATAAACCTATTGAATTTAAATGGCCTCTTAAAAAAGGTGATTTTAACAATGCTGGAAAACTTTCATCTGAAGTTAAAAAACTTCTTAAAAAATTAAATATTGACAGAAACATAATAAGGAGAATTTCTGTTGCAACTTATGAAGCTGAAATGAATGTTGTAATTCATTCAGTAGGAGGCTATGCTTATATTTATATAGATAAAGACAAATTTCATGCTGAATTTATAGATGAAGGACCTGGAATTGAAAATATAGAACTCGCACTCCAAGAAGGTTACTCTACTGCACCTTCTATAGCAAGAGAACTTGGATTTGGAGCAGGAATGGGCCTTCCAAATATTAAAAAATCAGTAGATTACTTCGACTTAAAGTCTGCTAAGGACTCTCCAACAAATCTAACAGTTGAAGTTTATTTTAAATAGAAAACAAAATTAATTAAAATATAATAAATATTGTTTTTGATTTTAATTTAATATTAAAATAAAAATATAAAAATTAATATAAAATTTAATTGTTTTAATATAATGTATAAAATTCTTCTCATATCAACTCCTGTCCCTGAACCAATGAAATGGTTTTATAACACAAACTTTGCACTAATTCAGCACTATATTCAAGCTTTAATAAAGAAAAATATTATTAATAAAAAATTGTTCAACATTATTACTTTAAATGAAAATATTCTTGGAAGACTCAATAATGAAGGAATTATAAATTTAATCAAAAAATACACTCCAGATATTATTTTATTTTCTTGCTACCTTTGGAATATTGAAAGGTTTTTATATATATCAAAAAAAGTTAAAGAAATGTTTGGAAAAAATATCTTTACCATTTCAGGTGGACCAGAAATTAGAAAAGAAAATAATTTTTTATATAAAAACTTTTTAGAAGGATATAAATTTGATTTATATTTTGACTCTGACTATTTATTTGATCTACCACTATTTTTTAATAATATTGATTCAATAATAAAAAAATTTATTTTAAATAAAGACCCTCTAGAACCAATTTTTTTTTCAAAAATAAAGATATCTCTGTTTTATAAATCAATCAATGTTGAAAATATCGAAAATGTAAATAAAAAATTATTCAAATTTGAAAAATATTTTATCAATGAGATTTTCAAGATATTATCAGAAAAAAATTTTAATTCTAAGATAGTTTTTTGTGAAATAGAAAGGGGATGTTTTCAAAAATGCGATTTCTGTCAATATGCTAAGAATATCTATAAGCAAACTTCAATTGATGAAAATATATTTTTGAATTATATTTATAACATTATAAAAAATAATAAAAAATTAAAAGAAATCTACTTCTTAGCTCCAACTCTAAATTATAACAAAAATCTTTTTTATACATTACTAAATTATTTTATTAATCTCAATAATTCTTTTATTTTAGAAAACACTAACAATAATTTCTTAGAAAATAATAATAGAAAAAGCAAATCATATAGAAAAATTAAGCTTTTTGGTGAATTTAATCCATATATATTTAATGAAGAAGATATAAAGCTCTTATCAGACGCAAATTTTAAAGAAATTGAGATTGGAGTTCAATCTTTAAACTTTAATATAAAAAATAAAAATTTAATTTTTAATAAAGAAGAAAAATTAAAAAGTTTATTCTTATCATTAAAAAAATATAAAATCAAACCAATTATTGACTTCATCATAGGATTACCTGAAGATAATTACAATTCTTGGGTATCTACTATATCATATCTTGAAAATAATAATATGTTAAGAAATTCAAACTTTTATCATCTCCTTGTTTTACCAGGAACAAAAATTAGAGAAAAATTTGAAAAAAGTGGATTTAAATATTTAGATGAACCTCCATACTACGCAATAGAAACTTCAAATTATAATTTCGATGATATAAAAAAATTTTATTCTTATCTTGAATTTGAAAAAGATATATCATATTTTGAACCTTTTGAGTTTAATAAAAATTTTCCTTTTTTAAAAGTTAATATTACTAAAATAAATCAAATAGAATCTTTTTTTTATAATTTACAAAATATTAGTTACATTTCTTTCACTATTTTATTTGAAATTTCAATGCCTTTTAATTTAAATTTTTTTAATTCTTTTATCAATAAACTATATAAAATAATTATAAAAAAAAAAGAATGTTTTATAAAAATTTTTTTTTACTTTAATTATAATTATGATTTTTCAATTAATACTTTCCTAAATAAAAAAAGCAAAAAAAATGAAAATATTGAAAATACAAATATTAATCAAGAATTAAAAAATTCTGATTTGGAAAATATATACAAAATATTAATTGAATTTAAAAAAAATCTTTTTGGATATAAAAATTATTTTGATAAATTTCATGAATGTATAAATTACAATTCAGATGAAATCTTTTCAAAAAATATAACAATTTTAAGTACCTTAAACTTTATAGATCATTTTATAAAAATATTTTATCTAGATTTTAATACTACACTTTTTATAGAAAACTTTCTAAATATTAATAATAAGCTACAAAAAGCAAAAGAAATATACAAAGAATACGGATTCTTTTCCTATGTCGATAATGATATGTTAAAATCTTCAAGTAAAAATAAAGAGTTAAAAAAACTAATAAATAATATTGGTTTTATTAAAATTTTATAAAAAAACTTTATAAATCCTAATAAATTGTTCTTAAAAAAAATATTCAGGTTTCTTTTTGAAATATTCTATATTTAATAATAGTAAACAATTATATTTTAAACTCAATACTATTTCTTCTTTTTATAACTTCATCAAAATTTTCAAAGCCACCAACAGTTGCTAGTATTTTAAAAAGCTCCAACTCAAACTCCTCCAAAGTTCCCATATAATAAACAAAATAGGAAGCTTCATCCTTTGTTGCAGATATCGGCTTCAAACTTCTAAAACCTTTTGTTTTCATTATTGCTTGTTCAAACTCAAGTCTATTCTTTGTGGTTTGAACATTGTGTAAGACTACTTTATATCTTATTCCATCTTTAAAAGCTAAAAACATTTTATATTGTACTGATTTTATCATTTTTTCCATAACTTTTTTCACAGCATTATCAATACAAGCTCTTATAACAACATCAAATGATGAGTTTGAAAAGAGTTCATCAGAAATTCCTATCTCTTCCCCAAGGCCTCTAGCTGTTGCTGCTTCAAACATTTTTAAAGTTAAATTAACCTGAGCAATATATCTATTACTTTCCTGTCTTTTGTTAATAGCTATATCAACCACAGTATATACATCTGCCCCAATTCTATCAGCAACAAGTTGTAACTCAGAAACACCTCCTTGAGTTGCTAACCTTATTATCTCTGCATCTTTTTTTAACTCATTTATATAATCTGGATCAACATATTCTATATTTCTTGAAGAAAAAAAATTATTTATTCTAGAAACAGTAAACTTAAAATATTCAAGGTTCTCTTTGATCTTTGTTTCATCATAATAAACCATATATATCATGTTTTTAACATAATTTTTAACAATTTTTACTTCTTCTGGTTTCATTGAGTTTATAGCTTTCATAACCTCAACATCATCAATACCAAACAGATCATCAATAGTTGATTGAACTGACTGTGTAGTACTTGATGAAGATAAGCTAGTTGAAGATTGTTGATTCGATACCATATTTGAAGAACCTGTATTTAAAAGACCTATAGATATCAATGTATTTCTAATTTTTTCAATATTAATAACAATTTCCATTACAACATTTACAACTCCGCCTGAAGTATATTTATCTAAAATTTTATATTCAATAATAAATTTAAGAGGATTATTATAAATATTCTCAGTTATTTTTTTTATGTTTTCTTTTTCCCTTTGCTCACCTATAAATAATATAACATAATACTTACAAGCAAGCATATAAGCATTCATTTTAGCTTTATTAAAATCTGGATCTTGTCCAATAACTTTTACTCTATTTTCAGATTTCTGTTCTAATATTTGCCCTTGACTAACATTTTTTTCGTAATTATTAATTGAACAAGAAAATAAAGAAATGCTGATAAAAAAAATAAAAATAAGTCTTATCTTTATCTTTGATTTAATAAAATTTATTAAATTGATCTTTTTCATAAAAAATTCCTTACTTTTTTATTTAATTTTTTTATTTTATATTTAAATATTTTTTATTAACCGCTTTTTATTTAATTTCTGACTTTTTGTATTTATAATCTTAAATTATAAGACAATCTTATGAAAAAATCATTTATAGAAATAGGATTCTGTAAGAAATATTTATATTGATTTTTGTCTTTGTCAAAATAAATAATTTCATTAAATGGAACAAATATACAATATCCACCACTTAATAAAATAGAAGAATATGGAGATAATAAAAACTCAAAATTTAATAAAGCTCTAACCCCAAAAGTTCTTGAAGAATAAGAATTTTCAACTGAATATATTCCAAGATCGAGCAAACAAAAATTTAATTCAATAGAAGTAATAAGCCTTCTAATAAAAAAACTATAACCCATACCTCCAAAATAATTTATAAAAGGTAATTTATAAATATAAGCTTCGGCTCCAACTAAAAAATATTTATTAAAATCAAAATAAACTCTCAAATTGAAACCCCCTCCAAAAAGTGATGAAATCTCAGGAAGTGTTTGATCAGTAGCATAAATATTATAGGGAATGTTTACTTTTAATCCAGTTAAATAATAAGAATTATCAATTCCTATAGAAATATTTCTAACAAATTCTTTAATCTGGTCACCTTCTGTTATAGTTTGATTTTCAATCAATATAACCCCCATTGCAATATCTTTTGAAACACTTTTTATTCTTATTAAACCAACCTCTTTTTCAATAAACTTTTCTCCAATTTTTTCTTTTCCTACTACAATAAACTCATGTCCAGAAACAACTCCTACAAATTCCCCGATACTTATGTAAACCAAATTTCCTTCTCTTTTAATAATTCCTGCTTTTAGTTTAAACATATCAAGCTCATATACCTTATTCCTCAAAGTTGTTTGAAAACTATTAATGGATTTAAGCTCTGCATCTGAAATATCCTTTTCTGAATAAGATTTATCTTTTATTAAAATATCAGCTTCAATTTTATAAGACTCAACATTAATTATCTTAACATTAACTACTAGTTCACAAACATATCTTGTTTTATCCTGGCTTTTATCTAGATACTGTGAAAAATAACTTAAATTAGATACAACTATATAAAAAGATTGAGAAAATTTATATAGATCACTATAATTAATTACAAGATTACCAAAAATTGAATCCTGTTGCCCAGAATAACTATTTTCTCTTATCTGTTTTATCTTTAGAATTAAATCATCTATATAATTTAAATCCATCTGTAAATTTGGATAATAATAAACATTGAACCTCTTTGAGGAACCAAAAACATTTTCAATTGAACTATTTATTGATTGTAAGACACTATCTGGAACATTTGAAACTTTTGAAAAAATAGAAAAAATAACTACATCTTTCTTTTTATAATCCTCATAAGCCCATATCCTATGGTTAAAAATAAACAAAATAAAAAAAATAATTATTATTAATAAAATATTTCTGGGTTTCATATTTAACCTCACTAACATTAAATACATTAAAAATTAAATAATTTTTGTTATCTATTAAAATATATTAAATAAATAAATTATTAAAATATTTTTCTCACTATCTAAAAAATAACACAACTATTATTTATATCAACTTAACTTAAATTATAACTACTTATCTTAATTTTTTTTAACTTAAATTTTTAAAATTTTATTATTCAAAAGAGATAAAATTATGTTAAATTTATAAAAATGATATTTATTAGATATTAATTTTAAAATTAAAAATACAAAAAATATATAATAAAATATAAGAAATGGAAAACGCTTTACCAAAAAAAAAATTAAAAATATATCTTAAACCATTCTCTATTTATAAAAATATTGTTTATTTAAAAAATTCTTTTCATCACCTAACCCCAAAAGACTTTTTTATTTACAATAAAATTATTCTATCAAAATTAAAATTATTTGAATACCAAAATGACCCAGAAAAATTTAATAAATATATTGACAAACTATTTATAAAATATTTCAATGATTTTTATAAATTTAATTTTAAAAATATTTTATTTTTTAGTAATTTTAAACTTTTTAATTTTTTTT